>JACPKT010000031.1 GCA_016186855.1 Candidatus Iainarchaeum sp.
GCTGCTGATTGTTGGGCTCTTGTTGCCAATGTTGTCCACTGCATAATACTCTAATAAATTACATGATTGTTGAAGTCCTTCAAGAGTTAGCGTATTAATTCCTGCAATACCTGCCACTTCATTGAAATCTGGACAGCCCCCAATAGTGCCTTCAGTGAATTCGCAAGGGGAACAACTTTGTGAACAATACTTGTCTCGAACAATGACGTTTCTCCAAAAAATTGTGTTAACCTCAGTTGGGTGTGGTTGCGGGTCTTGCACTTGTAAAATTACCTTGGTTATACCGTCAATCCACTGCACATTATCTTCTTTGAACTCTGGCCCTTCAAAGTCAAGCGGGAAAAATTCCGGCGGCATGGTTTCAACAGTGTCGGTTTCAGTGACAGTTGTTACGTTTCCAGCAATGTCTTTGCATTCGATTTCTACAAAGTGCTTTGAATCTTGTCCAAAATTATATTCTTCTCTATGTTGCTGGAAATTTCCTTCCGGTGAAAAGTAAACCCAGTCACTTGGTGTTCCGTTGTTCAAAGTATACCTGAACCTACAATAACCGTCAGCAATATCAAGTTCTTCTCCGTCAAACCCAAGGTTGCAAATATCTTTTTCTGTGTCTTCTCCCCAGAAAGCGAATGCAGGCTGCATTGTCTGTGCCCTGATATATTTCTTCTTCATTGCATATTTCATTAACCAAAATCTTTGGCGTGCCAACCATTTTTTGCACTTCTGGTGCAGTACAGTCAACTCTTACTTGGGGGAATTTGAATCTAACTTGCCCATCTGGTTGCACATCATCTATACTTGATATTTTAAATTCGTTTCCGCATGCTTGAAGGCTTGAATCATTTAATTGAGCTTTAAAAGTAAAATTTAGAGTTTGTCCTGGTAGAATTTTGTAAGACCCATTAATCCTTGTTTCATATTGGCAATAATTGTAAGTTGCAAGTCTGTCATCGACTGTCCAACCGGCTGGTGGTGTTCCGCATTCAAGGGAGGCGATTCCTGCATCCCTTTCGCCATCGCCATTGCGATCATCATAAATTCTTATTTCTCGAATGTTGTCAGTTGAATTAATTAAATTTGATACGCTTACAGTATAATTAATTGGTTCCGGTCCACAAAAGGTTATTCTTGGTGAAATCGTTACTGTGGTGTCGTGCGCCGCAAGTGCGTTTGTTGTGATTAATAGAAATGAGATTAGAATTAAAAGTCGTTTTTGCCTAGTATTATTTCTTTTTTGCTTTCGTTTAAAAACCCTTTTTTTTAGTCAGTGGTTAGGCGGGTTAGTCACTAAAAAATGCTTTGATTTGAAAACAAGGGCCGATAGTCTGGCCGGTTTAGGGTTTTTTTGCAGGATTGTTTTTTTTGAGCCGGCTTTTTATTTGTTTTTGTTCCCTGTTTCTAAAGAAAAGCAGTGCTTTAGTCAGCTTTTTTCATCAATAGTCCAGTTGACTATTGTTTTTTTTTGGGGGTTTTTTTCACGCAGTTTTTTGCATGGTATCAAAAGTTTGGGTACAATTTTGACCCTTTAAGCATTAAGCCAAGCGCAGAGCTTGTTGCAAGGGAAAAAGAGCTGGTGTACCTTTCAGAGAACATTGTTTCAGGAAGCATTGTTTTGCTTCAGGGCGAGGCAGGGCTTGGCAAAACTTCTCTTTTAAAAGCGCTTGAAAAAAACTTTAAAGAAGACAAAGAACTCAATGTAAAATACGTTTCACTGCTTGACGGGTTTGCAGGCATAAAAAAACGCTTTTTGGCGCCAAACATTCTGGAGTCTTTTTTGTTTCTGCTTGGTTTTTGGAAAAAAAAGAAACACATTTTACTGGTTGACGAGTGCCAGCTTCTGACTTTTAACCAAGCCGAAGGCCTGCGCAACATGTTTGACACTGACCAGGTGCACTCAATGGTAATGGCTTGTGGGGAAAAAAACAGCCTGAACCTTTCACTTGGCTTTAAGAGAAGAATCTCTGACCACTTGTTGCTTTCAGAGCTTTCAGTTGAACAGCTCAAACTGCTTTTAAAAAAAAGGTTTTCAAAAACCAATCCCTTGCACGAGGAAACAGTTGATTACCTGGCAAAGGCGTCTGAAGGCAATCCGCGCCAGTTTTTGCTCAACTGCAAAAAAGTATGCATGCAGGTCCACGAGTTCTTTAAAGGAGAGGGCTCAATCACGCTTGGGCAGTCAAAAGGCATTGTCGGCAACACGGTTTTCAAAGAACTGGCACAGGAAAAAAATTTGCCAGAAGAAAACAATGCACTTGAAAACCTTACCCCGCTTCAGCGAGCAATCCTTGAACAGCTCGCACAAGGGCCTGCAAGCCTCAAAGACCTTTCACAGGTGACCGGTTCATCGGTTGGAACAGTTGGAAAACAGATTTCTGTTCTTTGCCTGAAAACAAAAAAAGACTACATGGCAAGAAAAGGAGTAACCGAGTCCCTCATAAAAAAAGACAAGGACCAGCCAACAACAATGTACCATTTGACCGAAAAGGCAAAAGAGTTATTAAACGGCCCAAAAGAAATGTAAACCCCCCAATTTATTTTAGCCATTTTGTTTTGTCTTCAAAGTATTCCAAGAATTTTGTTTTCTTAAGCAACTGGTTGAGTTTTTTGTCATCAATTTTGAGCTTTAACAAATTTCTGATGTCTTTTTCGTCCTTGTCAATTTTGAATTCGCGTCTCTTCTTTGAAATGCCTCGCTCAAAGCCTTCAAGCTTGTACTTCCAGTGAGTCCTGTCTTTTAAGGCCTTGACCTTTTGAATCAATAAAAGTTCTGGAAATGGCACCAAAACTTCAAGGCCGTCAATTTTTGTCTTAACAGAATTTTTTTCCACAAGCTTCCATGGAATGGAAATTTTTTCATCTTCTGCCAAAACGCTTTTTTCAGAAAAAATGAAATGTCAAAAATGAGGTGCTTTAACTTGTATAGCCCGATTCCTTCCTGGCTGATTTGCTTTACAAAACTGATGCCGCCATTTGCTTCTTCTTTAAGGCCATGCTCGTCAAAAAATGGTTTTATTTTTTTGAGTTCAGACTTGTTTTTTAGCACAATGTCAACGTCAACAGAAGCATCAGCCTTTGTGTAAGACCAGACAGCCCAGCCACCAACAAGAACGGGAAAAACCTTGTGCTTGTTGCAGTATTCAAGGAATTTTTTCAAATACTGGAAAGACAATTCGGTTAACTCTTCATGCATGGATTTTCACTTTGAAAAGGTATTCAATAAGTTTATCGCCCATTGCTCCTTTTTTGTCACAAGCCAAGTCAATCAAGGTGCGAATCTGCGGAGTATAGAATTTTCCATTCAGTTTAAGAGTTTTTGTTACTGGAAGCTTTGGCTCAAACACTTTCAGAATTGAAGTATTCCCAAGTCCTACTCCAAGCTTTTTCTTTAATTCTCCAAGCTTGTTTTTTGGCAAATAAATTGAAACAACGTTTGTCTTGTAATAATTGCTGTACTGCGCAAGCGCTGACTCCATACAAAATACTGAATCTTTTGGAAGCTTTTTTTCAAGCTCTTTTTTTTCAAGCGAAGTTGAAAACCCCCAAAACAAGCAATCTTTCATTGTGCGAAAAAAGGAAACAGATTCAATCAAAGAAACCGGATCAACCAAAACATATTTATCTTCTTTTTTTTCAATATAACCTTTTTCAAGCAGATAAGAAACCAAGTTATTAACCGTGCTCATGCCTACTTTAAGCTCTTTTTTAGCAGAGTACTGCGTAAACTGCTTTTTATCCAAAATATATTCAACAACCTTAAAGGTCTTTTCAGCTGACAAATCAACCATGCCAATACACCTATCCATTTTAATGGATATATCCATATAAATGGATATAAGAGTTTTTAAACCTATTTCTGCAAGAAAATAAAGTATGGACGCTCCCACAGGGCAAGCAGAAAAAAGTGCAAATCCGTAACTGATAGGCCATTGCTGTGCGGTTGTTTTAAACGTTGCTCCGCAAGATTTCCAGTAGGGGCAGTTCAAATGCAGTGCCAGTGCAAGGTATAAAACGTCATCAGGGTCTGGCGAGATTTTTTCTGCCAGTTCTTTTTGTGCTTTAAAGTCTTCGAATGGCACAAAAGTAACTCCTGCGGTCTCAACTACTTTGTAAAAAGTTTCAAGCACTTCTTCTTGTGTCAGGCCGGTAATATTTTGCAGCCTTGGCAAGTGTTTTTTGATTTCTTGGATTGAATAGTCTGGTGTGTAAAACTGGTTGTCTGAAAAAAGCATTATGGCTCTTGTTGTTCCGTCCTTTAGCAAAGCTGCAAACAAAATGTTTGCGTCCAAAACAAAAATCAAGGTAATCAGCTCTTTAGGAATCGTTTTGACAATTCGTGTTTTACTTTTCTGCCAAGTTCAATGGTTTCCTTTTCTGTAAGGGTGCTTTTGGAGAGCTTTTTATTCAGCTCTTCAAGCAACTTAATCCTTTCAGCTATTGCCTTTCTGGCTACTGCGCTCCAGTTCATTTCCGGGAACAGGCCCATTTTTTGCTTTAGCTCATCATCAACAGAAATCGTGATTGTAGCCAAATCAACCACCTCAATAAATAATGTGTTAGCACAGTATTTAAATATATCATTTTTTTGCCAAAAATAATTTGTTTTTCCAAAAAGTTACGTTTAAAAAATCCAGCTGCGTATATTTGTTTATTGCATCCCCGGACTTGCCTCGGCAACGCCGGGCTTTCTGCGCGCAGTCCATAGGTATGTGGTTTAATGAAATGCAGTTTTTTGGTTAAAGCAACTGACTCAAAAATTATAACTGAGAATTGCATGAGGCTTTTTATTATGGAGCAATTGCTTAATTCTGGTTTTGAAAAAGGTAGCGCTGTAAACATTGATGACAAAACTACTGATGTCAAAATAGAGGGTGATAAAGAAGAAATCATAAAATTTAAAGAGCAGTTGGAAAAAGACGTTGTTGCCAAGTTTGGCAATTGGGGAAGGACTTAAATGGCCAAAGCATTGTTTTATATTGAAGGAAAAACAGTTCCTGTTCAGCACGAGGGCGTCAGGTTAATAATAACAAAAAATCTTATTCACATGGGTTTTACAAAAGGTGGTGCGTTTAACCTTCCTGATGGCAGGGTAGAAGTTGTATTAGAGGGCGATAAACAAAAACTGATTGAAGCGCACAAAGAAGTAAAAGAAAATTTGCTTCAATGGATGTTGCAAGCATCTGAAGACAAGGACAAATTAAAAGAAAAAATCGGGAACCCCGGTGTGAAGGTGAGCGATTTAGAATTTAATGACAATCTTCTTGTATTGGATATTGGGCTTTTTTCCCATTCGCTTACTTTTGATCAAATTTATAAGGGCGTAAGCGTTTACAAGGATCTTTCAAAAGCGATTAAAAATTTGAACAAAACTTTGGAGAAAAAAATCTAATCCAAAGTTAATCCCTTCAGCGTTTGGAAAATATATTTATCACACTTGAGCGTTGGACATTGGGTCTAATCGCCCCCACAGGGAATTGAACCCTGACCTAAAGCTTGTTGCAAACTTGAATTTTCCGCAAGCTTTTGTTCTGTCCGTTTATACTATGGGGGCTTGAACTGATTTATGGCTAAACAGTGTTT
>JACPKT010000086.1:0-4451 GCA_016186855.1 Candidatus Iainarchaeum sp.
GAAAAACTGCTTTTTTTTTGGTTTTAAAACAATTTTTGAAAGGTTTTTTTTTGCAGGCTTTTGAATGGGGTTTAAAATTAATTGATTTACTAAAATCTAATATCAACCTTTTAGAAAAAGGTTGGCGAAAACTGTGAAATCAGTTTGCACTTTTGCGCCATCCAAGATGGCGCTGGCCACACTTTAGTGGGGCAAAAGCGTCACAACAAATTGACAAAAGAAAGATAATGGAATTGTTCAATTGTCAATTTGTTGCCGATTTTGCAGTTGTGTGAAAACCACCCCTTTACGGGTGGATGAAGCCTCGGCAAAAGCCTTTTAAAAAGGCTTGCGAAAAATGCCTTTGGCATGAGCCTCGGCTTTTAATCAATGGAAGCCCACACATTTAGGTGTTGGGGGATGTCACTTAACATGAATGATTTTATTTCTCACCCGCTGATTCTGCCAAACACTGTCGAGGCAAGGCTTTACCAGCAGGTGCTTGTGGCACGCATATTAGAACAGGGAAACAGCCTTGTAGTCGCACCAACTGCCCTTGGAAAAACAATTGTAGGGGTATTGTTGTCAGCCCATGTTTTGCACAAAAATGCTGACGGAAAAGTGCTTTTTCTCTCCCCCTCAAAACCACTTGCAGTGCAGCACCTTCAAAGCCTTAAAAAATTCCTTGCAGTTAAAGAAGAGCAAATATCTCTCCTGACAGGCGAAATTTCGCCCCGAGAACGGGAGAGTATCTGGGAAAACTCCCTTTAATTCTCGGCCTCACTGCAAGCCCTGGCTCAGAGCACGAAAGCATTCAGGACGTGTGCAAAAACCTTTTCATCAAAAACATCGAGGTAAAAAAACTCACAGATTCAGACGTTGCACAGTACTCGCACGAAATAGAAACCGAGTGGGTGAAGGTTGACCTTCCAGCGGATTTTTTGGAAATTAAAAAGCTGCTTGAAATTTTCATGAAGGAACAATTGCTGTTTTTGAAAAAAATGGGTTACGCGCACTCAATCAGCCTTCACAATTTCGGAAAACGCCAGTTGTTGGAACTCCAGTCAAAAATCCGAAGGGACCTGGTTTTGCGCGCAAAAACCCAGCCAAGCATTTATGCAGCGGCTTCAAAGGCCGCCGCACTGCTAAAAGTGAGCCATGCACACACGCTGCTTGAAACTCAGGGAATTTTTTCGCTGAGCGATTATTTTGCAAGGCTCAAAGTGCAGAATTCAAAAAAATCCTCCAAGGCGGTTGCACAGATTTTGCGCGACGAAGGAATACTGCACGCAATCAATTTGACTGAAAGGCTGCTTTCACAAAACATCAATCACCCAAAACTTTCAATGCTTTCAGGAATTCTTTTAGAACAATTCAAAAAAAACCAGGAAAGCCGTGTTTTGGTATTCAATCACTACAGGGATTCAATAAAGCATCTTGAAAAGCACTTGAAAGAAATTGAGGGAGTTCGTGCAAGGCGCTTCATCGGGCAGGCAAAGCGCGGGGACGAAAAAGGAATGAGGCAAAAAGAGCAGATAAAAACAATTCAGGAGTTTCGCGAGGGAAAATACAATGCGCTTTTGTGCTCTTCTGTTGCAGAAGAAGGGCTTGACATTCCCGCGGTTGACCTGGTCGTGTTTTACGAGACAGTTCCAAGCGAAATACGCACTATTCAAAGAATGGGCAGGACCGGAAGGTTTGGAAAAGGAAAAGTAATCATTTTGATGGCAAAGGACACGCGCGATGAAGTGTTCTACCATGTTGCGCGCGCAAAAGAGAAAAGAATGCAAAAAACCCTTTCAACCATCAGGGAAAATCTTGTGCTTGAAAAGCAAAGCACGCTTGACAGCTATGTTGAAAATGCTGCAAAAGAATTGTTGGTGTATGCTGATTCACGCGAGCGGAATTCCTCGGTGACAAAAGAACTAAACGAAATGGGAGTGCTTACAAAAATAAAACAGCTTGAAGTTGGGGATTTTGTAATCACTGACGACGTGGTGGTTGAAAGAAAAACCATTGCGGATTTTTTGCAAAGTATCATTGATGGAAGGCTTTTTAACCAACTCAACAAAATGGCCTCAAACTATTCTTCCCCCCTGATTTTGGTTGAAGGAAACCCGGACGAATTGTTTTCCCTGCGTGACATCCACAAAAACGCAGTAATTGGAACGCTCACTACAATTGCGTTAAAGTACCGTGTCCCGATTCTTTTCACCAAAGATGAAAAAGAAACTGCAGAATACATTTTTGTGACCGCAAAGCGCGAACAACTGAAATCAGGCGGCGACATCCGCCTGCGCGTTGGAAGAAAAGGCCTTACCCTGCAAGAACAGCAGCGCTTCATCATGGAATCATTCCCAAGCGTTGGGCCCTCGCTTGCAGTAAGCCTTCTTGAAAAATTTGGCTCAATAAAAAACATTGCAAACGCGGCAGAAAAAGAACTCCAAGAAGTCGAAAACCTCGGGCCAAAAAAAGCAAGACAGATAGTTGACGTTCTTTCAAAAATTTTCAAAAAAAATGAAAATTAATTTAACACCACATAATTGAAACTTGTTTATTTTTTTCTGTCACTTTCTGTGCCGCGCTGTTTCCTACGGTCTTCATAAAAATACAGTGTCTTTCCTTCAAATTCTATTCTTCCGATATAAGATTCCTTAAAGTTCGGAATCCACTTGTCGATAAAAAACGCTTTTTGGTAGGTTGCATTCATTTTGTCTTCACTTGCTGCAACTCCTTTAACCTCAATGGGCCTTTGTCTGTCTTCCTGCAATCTTCCTTTAAATACTCTTGCATAGCGTGCAAAATTAAATTTTTTGAACGTGATTTCGCGCCTTTTTCTTTGATCAACTCTTCTTGCCCGCATTTTTTTCAACTTCTATTTTTCAAACGCTACAAGAGCGTTTTTTTCAATTATTATTTGCTGTAATGGATTTTTTAAATCTTTTAAAGTATTGATTTCTGCTGCAGTTATCCCGTATAACTGCATTAGTTCTTTTTTGTTTTTTCCGAGGAAAATTTTTTTTTCTTTGAAGTGCAAAATTTTTTCAGCAGTTTTCAGAATTTTTTCCAGCCCAACTTTTTGTGTGTGCGCGCAAGCTAAAACAACGCTTTGTTTGCCGGCTTTCAGTCCTGAAATTTTTAACGCATTTTCAATTTGTCTTGTGCCATAAATCCGAATCAAAAATTCGAGGCCTGGTTTTTTTGAAAAGTTTTCACCGCTAAAAAACGCGCCAATGGATTGTTCAATTGCAAAAGCCACTTGGTCAGTGGAGCCAACGGTTTTTGCGGGCACAATCTGGCAAAAGCCTTTCCTGCTGTTTTGCTCCAAAAGGCTTTTAATAGTTGATTCATAATCAATTATATTTGCAGTTCCTGTTTTGACTGCATAAAAATGGGAATTTGTTTTAAAAAAACGCATACGGAATAATTGTTTGGAAAATTTTTAAAGGGGATTTTTTTGGTTTTGTGGCATTTTAAGTCAAAGAGAAAGCCAAGTGGCGGCATCCTTAGGGCAGCAAAGCGGATGGACAAAAAGCTTTACATGAGAGGAGGTTCTTTTGCTGAAACCACGATAGCGCCTTCAGAGGGAGAGGTTTTAATTGAAAATGTGCGCCAAAAAGGGGGTGCAGTTTTCCAGGTCACAAAAAAAGTGGTTTATGCAAACATTTCTGACGGGGCAAAAGTTGTGAGGGGAAAAATCCTTTCAGTAGGACTAAACAGTGCAAATAGGATTTACACCAGAAGAAACATTTTGACAAGGGGTGCAATTCTCAAAGTAGAAGTTGGAGGGCAATCAAAGCTTGCAAAAGTGACTTCAAGACCAGGCCAGAGCGGTGGAATCAGCGCAGTTTTTTTTGAAGGCGAATTAAAGCCGCAAGCTGATGAAAAAGAGCAAAAAAAAGGAAAAACACAGTCTTTTACCAAAAAAGAAGAATGGATAAAAGGCAATAAAGAAGATAGCCCTCAAATAGCTGAAAAAGACAAAAAAGAGGAAAAAATAACTCATTTCAAGTCTTAAAATGGGAAAAAACAATGCTTTTTTGGCAATTAAACGGCACTTGGAAACGTTTAAATACTAGTTTAACAGCGATTCTTTTATATTTTATGCATCTACTTTCTGGCAAGGTCGATTTTTTTCTCTATTGTAATCTGTAGCCAGTCAGTCTACTTGTTGATGCACTTTTTAAAAAGATAAATGGGTGGGTTAAAAATGTCTGAAACAAAATGTCCTGAATGTAATTCAACTAAAATAACAAGGGATGATGAGAGGGGAGAAATTGTTTGCAATAATTGTGGCCTTGTTCTGTCAGAGGATTTGGTGGATTTGGGCAAAGAGTGGAGAAGCTTTGACTCCGACCAACTGGAAGAGCGCGCAAGAACCGGCTCTCCAATGAAATATGTCAAGCTCAACAAGGGGCTTGTGACAATGATTGACAGAAGGGGAACTGATTTGCGGGGAAACAAGCTTTCAT
>JACPKT010000086.1:4470-9421 GCA_016186855.1 Candidatus Iainarchaeum sp.
ATCCAAAAGCAGGGCACAAATGTATAGGCTGATAAAATGGCACAAGAGAGCGTCAATCAGCTCTTCAATGCAGCGAAACCTTTCAATCGCACTCACAGAGCTTCGAAGGATTGCGTCATACCTGAACATTCCAGAACAGCTTGTTGAAGCAGCTGCATTGCTTTACAGAAAAACAGTCAAAAAAGGCTTGATCAGGGGACGGCTGATTGAGGCAGTGGTTGCAGCAGTGCTTTACACTGTGTGCAGAAACTATAACGTTCCAAGGACTTTGAATGAAATGGCAGAGGCAAGCGGTCTTACCAAAAAAGAAATTGGCAGGACTTACAGGTTTTTGGTGAGAGAGCTAAAGCTTGAAGTTCCACTGACAAACCCAGTGCACTATATTCCAAGGTTTGCATCAGAGCTAAACCTTTCTGGTGAAGTGCAGGAAGAAGGCAGAAAGATTTTGGAGAACGCTATTGCAAATGGCCTCATTTCTGGCCGCGGGCCAACAGGCGTTGCAGCCGCAGCGGTCTACATTGCAGGCCTCTTGAAGGGTGAGCGGAGAACCCAAAAAGAAGTTGCAAACGTTGCAGGCGTAACAGAAGTCACAATTCGAAACCGCTATCGGGAACTAAAGAAAAAATTAGACATAGAAGTCATGGCTTAAACGGCTGGCTCCCAACGGCAAATTCCGTTGACGAATTTGTGCCACTTTCAGTGGCACTATCGCCATCCACAGATGGCGCAAAAGCGTCAACCGATTTTGCGGTTGGTTTACACGCCATACATGTCCCGTCTTCGACGGAACGGTAATATTAAATAAATTTTTTTGTGGGAAATTTTTCCCACACTTTTTCTATTTTTTTTTTCGCAACAGGCTTTAGTTTTCTTCTCCGAATTAAAGGCGGTTGGTATATAGCAAATGGAAAAAGTAATTGAACAAATTATGGCTATTTGCATACCCTGCAAACTGCAATAATGTTCAAATATTTATGCAGTTTGCTATAGATTACGCTTGGCCAATGGAACCCTGAGGCTTCATTATTTTTTTAAAGGTAAGCTACTTATTAGTTACGAGCTTGATGCTGATTGCAGGAATTGATGAGGCGGGGCGCGGGCCTTGTGTTGGGCCGCTTGTTATGGCTGTTGCGTGCATTGAAAAAAAGCACGAGCAGGAATTGGTTGATTTGGGTGTCAAGGATTCAAAGCTTTTGACTGCGGCAAGGCGTGAAGAGCTGTTTCCAAAAATTCTTGGCATGCTTTCAGAGCATTGCGTGGCAACCACTACTGCAAAAGAGCTTGATGCCCTCATGCCAAGAAAGTCCCTCAACGAAATCGAGGCGATGAAGGCAGCGGAAATGCTTAATTCGCTTAAAAAAAAGCCTGAGATTGTTTTTGTCGACTGCCCTGACGTTTTGGAGAAAAATTTTGCGCAGCGCATGAGAAAATACCTTTCATTTGACACAATAATCCGCTCAGAGCACAAGGCTGACTTTAATTATCCGGTTGTTGGTGCCGCGTCGATTGTTGCAAAGGTTTTGCGTGACCGCGAAATTTTAGAGCTTGAAAAAAGCTTTGGAAAAATCGGGAGCGGTTACCCGCATGACGAGGCAACAATTACCTTTTTAAAGAATTATTTGCAACTCTATAATGATTTGCCGGACATTGTCCGAAAAAACTGGCTTACAACGCAAAACATTTTGGATGAGCGGTTCCAGAAAAAAATCCTACAATGGTAAAATTATGGAGACTTGGGTAAAAAAGCAGAACTTCAGCAGGTTTCCAATAGATTTTGAGGAGCTAGAATACCTTTTGAGCGAGCTAATTGAAGAAGTATTTGATTTGGAATCAATTGATATTGAAAAGCCTCTTGAGCTGATTTTTAGCCTGCGATTTGACGAGCGGGGCGCAGTGCAGATTGAAAGATTTGGCAACAGGCACATTTCACGCACTAAAGAAACCCTGGTGGCGTCAAGCCTGTGCGACATTGTAGAGCAAAAAAATTACCTCATATTGACTGCGGAGCTTCCAACTCTCAAAAAAAACGAAATAAGTCTTCAGGCGGACAAAAACAGGCTCTGCGTTTTTTCTGCAAAGACAAGAAATCTGGTCAAAGAATTTTTTCTTCCAAACGAAATCGAACCACAGGTAATTAACTGTATTTTTAAAAACTCTGTTTTGGAAGTTGTTTTGAAAAAGAAAGAATTTTAATCGCCCATTTTTTCCACGCTTTTTTTCTGGGTTCCAAAATAGTCAAGGAATTTTTTTGTGGTGTAAATCAAATAGCTTCTCCCCACTTGTTCTCTTTTAATGAAGCCGCGCTCTTCAAGGACTTTTATGTGGTCGTAGCCCTTGTTGTTTCGAAACTTGATGACTTCTGTTTGTTTTACAGGCTGTCTGTAAGAGATGTATGCAAGGGTTTTCATCGTCCCTTTGTTGAATTCCGGTGAGGCCGTCAACCCAGTGATTGTTTTTTGGAACTCTTCTTTTATAGACATTTTTATCCCGGTTTCGTCGTCTTTTATCTGCAGTGCACTGTCGCGTTCCTGGTACTCGTGCATTAGTTCGTTTACTGCTGCCCTCACATCAGCAATTGTAGTGCTGCATATTTTTGCAAGCGTTTCAACATGCATCGCTGAAGGTGACATGAACAGGGCTGCTTCAATTGTTTTTTTGATGCCTTTTTCACCCATTTTGACCAGATAAAAATTCTTGCAATAACTGTTTAAAAACTATTTAACGGCAAGAAATGCGTTCTGGAGCTTTAGCGCATCCTTTTCAACCAGCGGGCTTTCGCAAATCACGACCCCGGTTATTCGGAATTCCTTGAATGCCTTTACCAGTTCTTTGTAATTAAAGCCTGACTTGTCAAACGGTGCATGGTTTTTTTCGCCTTTTTTTGTGAATTCTATGCCTTGGGCGTGGATGTGCATGCTTGAAAGACCTTCTTTTCCAAGCACTTTTTCCACCTGCACTAAAACCTGGCGAAATTCTTCAAGAGAATTGTTTTTTCCAGCGGTTCTGGCATAAAGGTGTGAAAAATCAATGCAGGGGGCAACTCCCGCTATTTCCTGGCAGAGGCCAAGAATTTCTTGAAGGGAGCCAAACTGTGAAATTTTTCCAGCAGTTTCTGGCCGGATCCAGATTTTCACCCCGTTTTCTTCGAGTTGTTTTACGACTTCTTTGAGGGCATTTTTCACGTTTTGGTAAACGATTGCCGGCTCCTGGTCCATGTAGTATGCGGGGTGAAAGCAGACACTCCAAGCACCGCACTCAAATGCCCTTTGTGCCGCGGAAAAAATCCTTTTCTTGCTTGCTTCAAGCTTTTTTTTCTCGATTGCATTCAGGTTGATGAAATATTGCCCGTGGCAGGTTAGGTTTACATCATTTTTTTGCGCGGCTTCTTTTACCAATGAAGCTTTTTCCTTCGAAATATTTATCGAGTGGACAAATTCGAGCTCCATTGCATCCAGCCCAAGCCGTTTCACTTCTTTTACACCGTCAATTGTGTTGTAAGGAACAGTGCTTGAAGGGATTCCAGGGGTTCCAAAAAAAAGCTTTTGCATTGTTTTCATGTTTTTCAGATTTCTCCGATTTGTTCTAAGCCCAAAACTGTTTTAAAACAGACATTTTTTTTGCAAAGCATGAGTGCTGGCTGGTTTTTTTCCTGTGTTTCAATAAACTCAACCACTGTGTTTCCAGTGTCTTTTGAAAGAATTTTTTTCAGCACCTGCTTTGCGTCAGTTTTCCACACAAGTTTTGCCTCAAGCACTCCTTTTTCCAACAATAGTGCAGCGCCTGCAACTGGTGCCGCAAAAACGCCGTTTCCCAGTGCCTCAAAGAAAATGTTTTGGATTATTGCTCTGCCCTCTTTAAAATATTTTTCTTTTTTTGTAATGGTGCCAAGCTTTAACAGGCACTCAGCCATCAAGGAATTTTGTTTTGGAAAGCGATGTTTTTCTGAAAGAAGGCCAGTTTCTTCCTTATGGCTTGTGTCAAAATACCCCCATTGTGGCGCTGCAAATTTTTCTTCAATTGATTCAAAGAGCTGCAGGGCTTTTTGCAGGAATTTTTTTTTGCCAGTGTGGTTGAAGGCGCAAATGTATGTGCGCAACAGGTGAGCGTGGCCTGCCAAAAGGTAAGGGTTTTTGGGTTCTGAATCAAAATAATGGAAAACTGTTTTTCCTTTCACGCATTTTTTTTCAATTGTTTCAATGCATTCAAGTGCCTGCATTTCCAGCTTTTCATTTTCTAGTACCGCGCTTGCTTTCAAGAGTGCACAGGACATCATGCAGTTCCAGTCCGTGTAGAGGGTTTTGTCCACTGCTGGCGCAACCAGTTTTTTTCTTTCTCCAACTGGAAGCTGATAGTATTTTTCATCTGCGTTTTGTGTTCCAAAAAAATATTTTTCCTTTGCATCAAACAGGGCAGTGTTCGCGTAATTGAGAGCGCTTTTTGCGCATTCCAAAAATTCTTTTTCCCCAAAAATTGCATAAGCGGTCAAATAAACCGAAATTAGCAGGGCATTGTCTTCAAGCATTTTTTCAAAATGCGGAATGCTCCAGTCACGTGCAGTCGAATACCTGAAAAATCCCCCTTCAACGTGGTCAAACAATCCGCCCTTGTTCATTTCTGAAAGCGTTTTTTTCAACATCTCTTTAATCAAAGCGTCTCCTGTTTCGGAATACCAGTAAATCAGAAAATTTAGCAGCTCAGGCATGGGAAATTTTGGTTCGACCCCAAAACCTCCGAATTTTGGGTCAAAAGAATTTTTTGCCTGTTCGACAACGGTTTGAATTGCCTGGTTTTGGTCGAGCAATACGTTTTTTTGCACTACTGATTTGGCAGCTGTTGCGCGAGTGTCCAGTTGCCCTTCCAAAACTTTAAAATTGTTCAGTGCACTTGCAAGAAACACCCTCATTTGCGGGGCAGTCAGGTAAGTTGCGCCGCTGATAATGTTTCCTTTTGG
>JACPKT010000099.1 GCA_016186855.1 Candidatus Iainarchaeum sp.
ATGAAGTCCGGGTCGCCAAACTTAATGTAATCCCCATTTCCATCAAAATTGCATGCCTGGCCGAATCTTCCAGAAATACTACAATCTGTGTTATCAAACAATGTTCCATTAAAACCGCCAACCGAATCGCTGGCATTCCCATTAAAATGCCACAATGCAACTAACCCGTTTCCGACAGAGCTATTCGGGTCAATTTCCCCCCCACCAGTAGCGCCAGCAGGTGAAACCGTTCCGCCTAAAACTGTAACATTGTTTTGCACAGAAATTCCTGTGGTGTCGCCGTAATCGTCTGTGAAAAAGTTCGAGCCAATGGTAAAAGCAAGGCCGGTAATAGTGCTTGAGCCGCTTTCAATTGTCGGCAGAACACCTGCTTGCGGCAAAAAAAGAGAATTAGCAACAACTATCACGGTGGCAATGAAAACAACGGCTAAAAGCCCTGGAATCAGTGAAGTTGTGTCAGGCATTTGAATAATAATATGAGATCTGTATATATAAAATTATTGAGTTTCAAGGGGCTGTGCGTCTTATGTTTTTTAGGTGACGTATTTTGGGGTTAGGTCGATTTTTTGTTCTTCTCTGGCGACGTTTAGTTGAGCGAAGTTTTCGATTATGACTCTGCTGGTTGTTTCTGTGTCTTGGCTTTTTTTTGTTTTGGTGGTTATAGGTTTCCACGTTGCTTCTTGGGTGATAGCCGCGCAGCCATTCTTGTGTGTTGGTAACGCATTCCCAGAGCATGTCTCTCCAAGCAAGTACTCCAAGTGGTTTGAGTGTGAGGTTTTTTTTTGGAAAAAAATATGGGGCTGCAGTTTCTGCTACAAGACCGACGTTGTTGCGTGAAATGAATCCGGCATCGAATTGTGCTTCTGTGATGTAATCACCATGGATTGCGAGTGTTTGTTTCCAAATAATGGGTAGTGTTGGTGCGTCGTTGATTGGTCCTTGTTGTGAGAGTAATGCAGTGCAAACGTGGTAATTGTTTGCAACCATGATGGTCAGCATGTTGAAGTCTTTTCTTTTTTCTTCATCTTCTTTATCTCTTGCATAGTTGACTTTATTGGTTTTTTTCAAACCAGTACTGTCTCCTGAAAAACTGTGTTCTTTTCCTTGAATTGCAGTGCTTGTTTTTTTATGCACTAATTGTAATAAGGTAATGACGCGGTCATCAGAGTAAGCGCGGCCAATTGTGCGAGGGGCCATTTCATGCATTATTCCAAGTCTTGGCC
Organism: Candidatus Iainarchaeum sp.; assembly: GCA_016186855.1. GTDB lineage: Archaea > Iainarchaeota > Iainarchaeia > Iainarchaeales > GW2011-AR10 > JACPKT01. The sequence goes on from JACPKT010000099.1 coordinate 1,224, forward strand.
CCAAAATGTTCACCCAGTCTGAAGCAGTTCTTTCATCCGCCTGCAATAACTCTGTTAACAGAACTGCCTTGGCTTTCTCATGTACACTAATCTCTTCCGGTGGGCCCATATTGCTTTGTTTTTTTGGCAACTCGTACTCTTCAACATCATTAACATACTGCTTGATTAAGTCCAGCACGTTGGATAGTTCTTTCACTCGCGCCTTATTATAAGCAGACCAGTCACGCTGCTTTTCCTCTTTTGGTTCATAAGGAAACTTCCTGCTAGTTATTTGTTCCAAAATATCTTCCAAAACACGAGGGGGCAATGTTTTCATGCTCAAAATAGGAACATACTTCTTGGCATGATTTTCGGTTCACATATTCAAACCAAAGGCCCACAAAACAACATATTCAAACCAAAGGCCCACAAAACAGCCAGCCATCAGCAGAAACCACTAAAAGCGCACAGCCCCGAAGGCAAAAAAAAGCAATGGACGAGTCTGTATTGTCTGTATTGTAGCATAGTTATAAATATTGAAATTTTATTATCTTATAAATTAATTAAAGCAAATAGTGGTTTTTTGTGGAATTGTTTAGGATAAGCTTTGGGCCCTGGGAAAAGCTCTTTGAAGGAATGCTTGAAAAAAACCCGGTTGAACTCTACTCCAACCCAGACAGCGTGCTGTTAGTGCTTGTTTTTGAAAAACACGGCGCGCAAATTGAGGGAGTTGTAATAGAAATGTTTAAAGCGCTTAACGTGGAGGGAGAAATTGAAAGCTTTATTGACACCCTTCCAACAGAAATCGTGCTGTTGACAAAACACGACAAAAAACAAACCCTCAAATTCCTTTTGATTGCATCCAACCCCTCTTATTCTGAATGGGAAGAGGAAAAATTCGGGAACGAAACCGACGAGCTTATGAAAAAACTTGAAGCAAACACAACAACAATAAAAGACCTTTCAAAAGCATACGGCCTGCATCTGCAGGAAATAAGCAAGGCAGGGTTAAAAGTAAAAAAAGCGTTTTTTTCCGAACCACTCCTTGTTCCTGCACTAAGCACAAGCTATGCAGGATACTCTGCCCAACCTACAACCACTTCAGGAAAAACTTTTGTGAAAGGAGAATTCATTTTGGGCCTTACAAAAGAGCGCCAGCAAATTGTTGAACCGCTTGAACTTTTCTTGAAAACCCTTGTGACTGGAGGCGAAAAAAACGAGCGCCTGCACTTTTTGCACATTCTCTCTGAAAGCTTTTTGCTTTCAAACATTTCACTGGTTGTATTTGACCCATTGGGTTATTTTTCCGGCATAAACTTGCCCACAAAAAACCTTGCAGAACTCGCGCGATACAAGGTGGAAGCAGAGCCAATCGGCTTTCCCATAAAAGTGTTCAAGCCTGTAAACCAGATAAAAGTAGACCTCAATTTCATCAGCCCTGCGGGCTTTGGGGAAATATTAGGCTTTGGAAAAGGCCCGGTGACAGACATAATTGCCGCAGCGCTCTTAAAGAATTCGGTTGAAGGAATTGAGGATTTGATTGAAAAAATAAAGCTCTCACCCCTCACAGAAGATATCAATGCATTCGAATTGAAAAGGACTGTTAGAATACTCACCCTGATAAACAGAAATTATCCAGGCATGTTTGATGGAAAAAACGACACTGAAGACATCACTACCTCGGGGACAAGAACTCTTGGGCGCGCGGGAATAATTGACCTGAAAGGAATTGAACCAAAAATTTGTTTTTTAATAGTGCACAACATTTTAAGCAGCATAATAAAAA
>JACPKT010000100.1 GCA_016186855.1 Candidatus Iainarchaeum sp.
AATGCACGCGAACTGTATCATATGGTGGAGCTTCGCTCAACAGTGCAAGGCCACTCTGATTACCGGCGGATTGCAATAAAAATGCTTGAAGAAGCAAAAAAGGCGACGCCGGAAATAATGGCTGCAATGAAGTTTGTGCAAGCGCAGGGCGTTGAATTAGAGCGCCTGCAGGCAGAAAAATGGACCGATAAGCAAATCGAGGCAGTTGAAAAAAAATACAGCAAAAAATGAGTTCAAATGGACAAATTCAAGGGTTACCTTTCGCTTTTCAAAAAGTTTTTGCGCTTTGGCTTTCTTGCCTGGGGCGGGCCGGTTGCACAGATTTCTTTGATGCACGAAGAGCTTGTGGAAAGGGAAAAATGGGTCAGCGAGGAAAAATTCCGCAAAGTGCTTGCACTCTACCAAGCAATGCCAGGGCCTGAGGCAACAGAGCTTGCGGTTTTTTTTGGCTACAACAAAATGGGAAAAATCGGCGGCCTCCTTTCAGGGCTTGGCTTTGTGCTGCCGGGTTTTTTTTTAGTGCTGTTTCTTTCATATATTTATTTAAACTATGGCCTGCAGCTTGAAATACTGCAGTCATTTTTGTATGGAGTTAAGGCTGCAATTATTGCGCTCATAGCAGTAGCAGTATACAAAATTGGAAAACTGGCATTGTTCAACAAAAAACTGCTGGTTACTGCAATGCTTGGCGCGCTCGGATTTGTTTTATTGCAAGTTGACCTGGTTCTGTTACTGTTTGGCTGCGCTGCAGCCTATTATCTTACATCGACTGATTTAAAAAAAATTTTTTTAAGGAAAGCGAATTTTTTTGTCTTTTTGGCTGCTCCTGCAGTTTTTTCTTTAGGTAAGCAGTTTGAAATTTTTGTATTTTTTTTAAAAGCGGGCCTTCTCACATTTGGCGGGGCATACACTGTGATTCCGTTTGTGCAAAAAGGGGCAATCAATGAATTTGGCTGGTTGACTGCAGAACAGTTTTTGGACGGCCTTGCGTTAAGCTCAGTTGTGCCTGGGCCACTGATAATTGTTTCCACTTTTGTCGGCTTCCTTGCAGGCGGCGCAATGGGGGCAGTTGTGGCGACTTTTGCGGTTTTTTTGCCCGCATTTGCAATAACTCTTTTTGGCTACAATTTTATTCAAAAAATTGTTGAAAACAAAAAATTGCAGGTTTTTTTGGACGGGTTAAGCGCTGCAGTTGTTGGGCTTATTGCAATGTCTTCTCTTGTATTGGCAAAAACAGCCCTAATAGACTATTTTACGATAACTGTTTTTGTTGTTTCGCTTTTGGCTTTGTGGAAGTTTAAGGCAAACATTGCCGTGGTGATAATTGGAAGCGGACTTGCAGGCCTTGCAGTAAAAACTTTTTTTTCAGTCACAATTTAGGCAAAAGCCTCTCAAAAACAGCATTTTTAAAAAGATGGAAGGTATCAAATTATACTTTATGAGCAAACAAAAAAATTTGGTCAAACCAGGCAAACAGCTAATTGCAGTAATTTTCATTGCACTTTTGGTTGTTGTGCTCGGGCAATTTGCCAGTGCACTTACTTCTGTGACGCCTGTGCTGATAGAGCAAAAGGATTTTGTGCTAAAAGAAGGCGGAAAAATTGACGGCTTGCACGGGTTCAAACTGCTTGAATGCCAAAAAGTAAGCGTTGCATTAAATTCAATAACTGCCGCGGGGCCAAATGCCGACAGTTATTTGGCAAAATTTAATCTCCTGGATGAAAAAGGTTCTGTTGCGGCAACAGCCACTGCAGTCGCAGGCCAGGACCTCGGCAGCCTATTCCAGATAAACTCTTCAAATGCATTATCGGACTCAGTTTTAATAAACAGCATTACAGTAAGCGCTGAAACAGGCGTGGGAGAAGCGTCAGTAACAGTTACGCATGCGCACTCAGACACCTGCAGTGTTCCGGCCGAGCCAGAAAAAATTTTTGTGGGGCTTGGGGAAAAATTTTCGTTGCTGAAAAACCAGACAGCAGAAATTAAAGGGGAAGGACTTGAAATAAGGCTTGACAAAATCTTTACATCATACTGCACTGAATGGGAATGCGTGGAAGTATTGTCGACAGTTTATTTGACTGTCACAAAAACCAGTTCGGACACAGGCACAACCACTGGGATTTCAACCCAAATAAAGCTTGACCGGTTTCAAAAAAGCGCAAGCGTTTTCGGGTACACGATTGAAAACACTTTTATTGAGGAAGGAAAAGCAGGTTTTGTTGTATCAAAAGAAACAGTCACCCCAAAAGACGTTTTTGTCAAATTCGGCGAACAGTTCTCGCTTGTTAAAGGCCAGACCGCAAGGTTTTTAAAAGACGGAAAAGAAATCGCAAAAATGTCGCTGGATAGAATTTTGATTATTCCAAAAAATTTTTGTATTCCAGAAGAACCCTGCCCGATAGTAGAACCATGGGCAGTGGTGCTTTTTACCAATGGGGAAAAAGGCGCAACTTCTTTTTCCATTAGAGGGGGGGAAAAAATTGACGTTTTTGAAAAATACTCTGTAGCTGCCCTTGATGTGACTCCTGAAAAGGCTTCTTTTACTGTAATAGAACTGCCAAAGGTAGAAATAATAATTGCAAAACTTGGCCAAGACTTTGACCTGCAATTAAACCAGACAGATACAATTGCGGGCACTTTTTTGCAAGTGAGGTTTTTGGAGTGGAACCCGATCTACTGCATCACCACGCCTTGCCCGCAACAAGCAGTTTTTGAAGTGAAAAAAACCGATGGCGGAAAATTAATTATTACAATTAGCGAAGGAGAAACAAAGGACATAAGAGTGCCTTTTGCTGACCCAGAATACCAGTTGACATTAAATTTCCTCAAGACAGGAGAAGACCAAAAAAGCTCTATTGCAAACCTGCGTGTTTCAAAAATTCCTGACACACCAAAACCATCCACTGTTTATGCATTGCTCGATGAAAAATTCAAGCTCTCGGTTGACCAGACAGGGGTAATACAAGACGAATTCAAAAATTCTCTCCTGAAACTGCACCTTGACAAAATAACATCTTACTCTTGCGCTTCAAACCAGACTTCAACAGATTCATCCACTAAATGCTATTCAACCCCCCTTGCAGGAGTAAGCGTTTTCGTGGCAAACGGAGCGGGTGAAACGTTTTTGCTCTCTTCCGGGCAAGAACGACAGATTGGCGGCTACACTGTAAGAGTGCTTGCAATTGACCAAGAGCTAAAATCAGCGCAATTCATTGTAAGCAAGGCAGTAAAAGAAATAAAAACAGTTTACCCCAACGAAAAATTCAGTATGGGGCAAAAGGACACAGTGTTTGTGCTCGGACCTGACTTTTTTTTGCGGGTTGACGAAATAGCGCTTTGGGGAGGCAAGCCAGAGCAATACCTTGCATATGTAAGCGTTTGGAAAAACATTTACAAAAACGAAGAATCCCCTTCGGCAAAACTAAAAATGCGGGAAGGCGAAACAGCAGAATTCTTTGACGCGCAAATACAATTGCTGGACCTTTCAGCCCAAAAAGCGGTTTTTTTGGTCAGCGTCAAAAAAGAGCCAAAAATAATCACTGTTTACACTAACGAGCCTTTCTGGCTAAAAGAAAACCAGTCGGCAAAAGTCATTCCCGCAAACATCCAGATTGAACTACTTGGAATAAACGAAACAATAACGTGCCCCAACAGCAATGACGGCACATCATCAAATGCCCCGTGCAAGGTTTCAAGAAGCGTCGAAATCGGCGTTGGAAACTACATCTTTGGCGAAGAGAGCGTTGGAAAAATAATTCCACAAGAAACCGCCCAGGAAATCGCAGTGACCACAACACAGGACATCAGCCAAGAAAAAGTTTCAGCAGTCATAATTCCACAGCCGCCTTTTGCAGTTTACACAATTTATGAAGGCCAAGAGCTGTCAATAAACGATTACACCATCAAAGTGCTTGGAATTCAGGCAGACAAGGCAGAATTAATTGTAAAACAAAAAGGCTCTTCATTCGAAGTGCATTACAGCATTTATTCTGGCTGGAATTTGTTCTCCATGCCAGGATCGCTTGAGGCATTTGAAAACACTTGTGACACAACCAAGTGGAGGCTTTTTGAATACGACAGCCAAGGCAAAGTGTTCAAAAAAATCAAAAACCCTTCAGCCGGAAAAGCTTACTGGCTTTATAATTCCGAAGAATTCTGTTTTGTTAACGCAAGTATTTTAACCCCGCTTTCAGTAAAAGACATTCACCCATTAAACAAGGGCTGGAACTTTGTGCCAGCAACAGTTGACATGGTTGGA
>JACPKT010000107.1:0-577 GCA_016186855.1 Candidatus Iainarchaeum sp.
ATTAAAAGTTCTTTTTCTTTTTGGGCCAAAATGTCTATTTCGTGGGTTACAAATTTGCCTTTCACTTGAGTGTCAAGTTCAGTAGAATACCCTTTTGCTTCAAGGATTTTTGCGACAAATTTTTCAAAAACAAAACCGTCATTTCCAAAACTGAGCAGGGCTTTTTTCAAATTGTATTTTTGGGAAACCTGTGGCTCCAACCTGCTAAATTCATTGAAAACAAAATCAAAAAGCACCGAAGTCTCAATGCTATTGAAAAGAATTTTTTTAACCTTTTCCATTATCAAATCAATCGTCTGCTCGCTTGCACCAGCCCTTCTCAAGGAATTCTCAAGTTTTTCCTCTCGAAACGGTTCAATATCTCCATTCAGCTTTCGGACAAAAACGCGCATTCAATCACTCCGCACAATTTCTTTGAAAGTATTAAAAATAAAAAAAAACAATTTAAAGTCGCTCAATTACTCTCCAACCTTTTTTCTCAAGTTTACCCAAATCAACACTATTTTCTTGATTGTATTCTATTTCAAATATTTGTCAAAAAATCTCTCTAATGAATCAAAAGCTGAATAAAGTGTGC
>JACPKT010000107.1:590-5618 GCA_016186855.1 Candidatus Iainarchaeum sp.
GTGTGCCTTCATCTACACTCCTCAAATAAAAAACCAGTTTGAGTTTTGGAACCATGAACAACCCATACCAGCCCATTTTTTATGCTCATCTCCCAAATTTACAGCAGTGATTCTGCAATTTCTTTGATTGTGCTTGCTTTCCGCTTGATTTGTTTTGCAGTGTTGATTGATAGTTCGACACCATAATCTGCTTGACTCTTGTGCGCCATCAAGAATTCATAAGCGTCTTGGTATTTCTGGAAATCTTGCCCCAAAAATTCAGCTAGATCTTGAAAGTAGCTTGTATCAGAGTGCTGTTTGTGGATTGGTATTTTTGAAAGGAATTTCTGACAAATGGCATTATGATAATTAATTGCCGCATTGATAAAAAGATGCGCCGCTGTATGGGATTTTTCATCTTTAAAATGTTCTTCTGCAATTTGGAACCTCTCGCTTGCCAGATCAGCGTGCTGCCTGAATGTGCTCAAGCCATTTACCTCCTTTCAATACCTTTCCATCAGACAATATATTCATAACCAGCTTGTCTTTTTCTTTCCACCTGTTCTTAAAGCCTTTTTTGCCAAGGATTAGTGGCGAAAACCTTATGCCAGTTTTTTTAGTCGCTTCCACGAATTCCTGCACAATTCTTTCCGAAATCTTGCCGTTTTTGTCTTCCACTACAATAAGAACATCAAAGTCTGAAGAATAAACATAGTCTTTTCTTGTTCTTGACCCAAAAACCACCGCTGCCTTTATTTTTTGGCTTTTCAATGTAGCCATTGACTCAAGCTCTCTTAACAGCGGCTTTTGAAAATCCTTTGTTTTCTCAAAAATCTTTTTCAGCTCTGGAAGCAGGTAAAACTTTGAATTCAAAAGCACTAGTTTGTTTCTGCCTTGTTGCCTTGAGTGCACTAAGCCCGTTTCCTGCCATTGTGCAATTATGTTGGAAACCGTAGCCTTTGGCAGGCTTGCAAGCCTTCCACACTCTGAAACTGAAAAAGAAGAAGTTGGCCTTTCAAGCAGCTTAACCAATAATTTTGCCTTAGAATCCGAATCAACAATTTTGGACAAAATATCCATAACAACCACTGTTCAATTTAAGTGAACATATGTTCATTAATACTAAACATTTTAAAAGCCTTTATTCAACGAAATTTGTTCACGGCAGTTATTTTAAATTGCGCTTCTATTCCCACTCAATCGTTCCCGGCGGCTTGTGGGTTACGTCAAAAAACACTGCACCAATTCCCATAGTCTTTGAAATTTTTGAAACAATTTCTTTAAGCACTTTTTTTGGCAGCACTGCAAACTTTGCAGTCATTGCCTCACGCGAAAAAACAGGCCTCAAAACAATGCTTTCACCAACGCCGTTAATTTGAACCGGAAGCAATACAATTGGAAACTGCCAGATTTTTTCCAGCAACCCGACTTTTTGCACTGAACTCATTGCAATTTCGTCTGCTTTTTGCAGCAATGAAACCCTTTCTTTGGACAAATATGCCTCAAGCAATTTGACTGAAACAATTTTTTTCTGATACATGCAAAAAACAACGCGGTTAATTTCTTTTAATTCGTTTGTAATCCGCGTGGAAGCTGCTTCAAGCTTTTTCCAATCCATTGTTCCTTGCAGCGCGCACACAAACCGGTAAGTGCGAAAATCTCCCTGCACTCCAACCGCTTTCACGGGCAGAATTTTTGAATTAAAGCCAAATCTTTTAGCAATTTTTTGGGATTTTTGTTCAATTTTTTCTGTTTCCTCTTTTTTTCCATTGCTGCACAAAACCCTGATTGCAAGGCCTGGCCCTGGAAAAGGCTGTCGCCAGACAATTTCTTTTGGCAACCCGAGCTTTTTCCCTAAAACCCTTACCTCGTCCTTGTACAAATCACGCAATGGCTCAACCACTTTCCCTTCTGCGGAAAGTTTTTTTATGATGTCTGCCTGATTATGGTGCGTTTTAATGCGTGCCGCATGCCTTGTTCCCTGCGTTTCAATCGTGTCAGGGTAAATTGTTCCCTGCCCAAGAAGCCAGTCATTGTTTTCAACGCCCATTTTTGAAATTTCTTGGTTTGCAGCGTCCACAAACAATTGCCCAATGATTTTCCTTTTTTCTTTAGGGTCAATAACTACCTTAAGTTTTTCAAAAAACAATTTGCTTGCATCAATTATTTTCAAATTCTTGAACCCAGTTTTTTCCATTGCAGCCTTAACTTGCACAGATTCGTCTTTTCTCATGAAACCATGGTCAACGTGCAGGGCAAAAATTTGTGATGATTTTAGCGCTTTTGCAAACATTACAAGCGCAACCGTGCTGTCAACGCCGCCGCTTGCAAGCAAGAAAATCTTTTTTTTGCCCACAGTTTGCTTTATTTCTTTCAATTTTTTACCCAGAATATTTTTTGCGCTCCAGTTTTTTTTGCACCCGCATATTTTGAACAAAAAATTTGACAAAATTTTCATTCCGTTTTTTGTGTGCGTTACTTCTGGGTGGAACTGGAGGCCAAACATTTTTCTTTTTTCATCACCCATTGCGGCAATCTGGCAGTCATCTGTTGTGCCAACCAATTCAAATCCTTGCGGCAAATTTTTTACTTGGTCTCCGTGGCTCATCCACACAATTTGTTTTTTTGAAAGCCCTTCAAAAATTGCGGGTTTTTTTTTGATTAAAAGGTTTGCAAGGCCGTATTCTTTTCTTTTTCCTGGCAAAATTTTTCCGCCAAAAAAATGCCCCATCAATTGCTGGCCATAACACAGGCCCAAAACAGGCTTTCCGCAGGAAAAAATTTCTTTATTATACTCGGGCGCTTCTTTTTCGTAAACAGATGCCGGCCCGCCGCTCAAAATCACTCCAGCACACTCTGAAAGCTCTTTTGAAGAAACAGTCGGAAGCAAAATTTCCGAAAAAACCCCCAACTCGCGCACGCGGCGAGCCAGCAAATGCGTGTACTGTGAGCCAAAATCGAGGACGAGGATTTTTTGCTGTTTTTGCATACGATACTATGAAAGAAAACAAATTTATTGTTAAGCAAGGCCTAGACCTAATACATTCGGCAAATAACAACGGAAACCTTTATAAGTATAACTGCCATTATACTTATTATGATTATTGAAAGGAAAACAGAAGTTGAAGCAATAAATTACCCAAAAAAATGGGTTTTGGTTTTCGGACGCAGAAAGACCGGCAAAACATTTTTAGTGCAAAATTTCGTTCGTTTTGACGAGTATTTTTTTGTCAAAAGCACCGGCGGAATCCTTGCGAAAAACAATGATTCAATCAGTTATGAAACTTTCTTGCAGCTTTTTAGGGCCTCTTTAGAGGATGAAAAAACTGTCGTAGTGGACGAATTCCACAGGCTTGGCCAGGATTTTTTTGACTTTGTCCATTTTATGAAAAAAAACGGGAAACTTGTGATTATTTCTTCAACACTTTTCCTTTCAAAAAAGCTTTTATCATCAAAATCTGCTTTGCTGGGGTTTTTTTCTGAAGCAAGAATCGGACTTATCAGCATTGCAGACTGCCTTAACGCACTTGATAAATTCGGGTTTGAAAAAAAAGAGCTCCTTGAATTGGCTGTGCTGATGCAAGAGCCAATTGCAATTGATTATTTTAAGCCAAAAGAAAGCGCAAGGGCATCTCTTGCAAAAACGCTTTTGGGCTCATTGAATTCCATTCCCGCACTCATTGGAGAAATATTTTTTGAGGAACAAAGGAATATTTCTGAAGTTTATGAAGGCATTTTGCGGGCAATTGCCTCTGGAAAAACTGTTTCGGGAGAGATTTCAAGCAATTTGTTTGCAAAAAAACTGATTGAAAAGGATGACCCAAGCATCCTGCAACAATACTTAAACAACCTTGTGTCTTTTGGCATAATCAGAAAAATAAAAATTTTCAACAAAAACAGGTTTTCATACAGGCTTTATTCACCGCTTTCAAGGATTTATTATTACTCAGATGAAAAATACAATTTTTCGGAAAGAAAATTGTCAGAAAAAGAACTGCTTGGAATAATTGGAGAATTAATGCCAAAAATAATTGAAGACGCGGTCAGAGAAACGCTTGCAGAAAAATTCGGCCTAATTGAAACCATTTTTGAGGAAAAAGACCTTGAAATTGACGGCCTTCTATTAAAATTCCAGAAACCAGAAATAGCTCTCGAAGTGAAATGGAAAAGCCTCAAAGAAAAAGACATCAAGCAAATAGAAGAAAAGCTCGAAAAAATCCAGGCACCAAAAAAAATATTGTTTGTACCAGACAAAACCAAAATCAAGACAAAACTCCAAACAATGGACCCAAAAGACCTGATTTAAAACAAAAAAAAAGCGAGCCAACAATTATAAGTACAAGAAACCTTTCAATTATAAAATGCAAAAAAAGCAAAAAGGCATTATTTTTATAGGTGCGGACCATTCAAGCCATGCCCTGACAATTGCTTGCAGAAATGCCATTCAAAAACACGGAAAACCAGGCCAAACCCTTTTTATTGAAGGCACTCAAAAAGCAATGAGGAGCGATAACCCCGATGCTGTGTCATTTTATGCGGCATTTGAAGAAGCAAAAAAAACAGGAATGAAAATTGTTTTTTTGGACAGGCCAAAATTTGGTGATGTCTGGATTGCCAGAAGGCTCCAGCGAAGGCATCCAATAGAATTGGTAGAATTAAGCAGCAGGTACTTATATTATAATTTAAGGGAAGACCGCTGGATGAAAACAATTGACAAAATGACAAGACGTGGAAATATTGTTATAATGCATCCAAACCACCTCGAAAATATTCTTCAACGCAGACCAGAATTCAGGAAAAGTTCCATTTTTTTGTCAAAACCGGTTCCGGCAATATTTCAGGATAAACCGCTTAATGCACAAGAAATACAGAAAATGCGAGAATGGCGGGCAAAAAGACGATGGATTAATCAACGGAAACGCTTGCCTTAGAAAAACAATATTATATACTTTAAAAATCTTATTAATTTTAATTGATATAATATTATTCAAAAGTGGTTTCAATGAAAAAAGCAATTTTTATTGTTTTGATAGGGTTTTTTATTCTGAA
>JACPKT010000088.1:0-732 GCA_016186855.1 Candidatus Iainarchaeum sp.
GTGTCCCGTCTACGACGGGACGGTAATACACTACCGTTTATACGCAAAACATGCCCAATAAAATTAATTCAAAACAAAAAAAAGGAAAAAATGAAAACCCAAGCAACGAGCCATTAGAGGATGATACAATCCGCAAAGACCTTTACCTCTTAAGCAAAAAAGCCGGCATCCATTTCACGCTTTACTTGGCCCGGCACAGCGGAGCAACCCACAAAGCCCAATTCTTAAACTCCAAAGAACTAAACGCGTTTTTAGGCCACTCGCCAAGCAGCAAAATGGCAGACATTTACATCCATTTCTCCGGCAAAGAATTCGACGACAAACTCATACAAAACAAAAAAGCCGAACCCCAAACAAGCAAGGAATTCTTCAGGTTCTATGAAGCATATCAAGCTTTTCAAGTCTATCAAGAAGGACAAAAAAAAGAGAAAAAGTGAAAACATTGTGGAAAAAATATTTCGTGCAAAAATTAACTGTACTTCAGGGTTAATTACATTACTGCCTTACTTCCCAGTATCCTTTTTGTGCCCCGCCTTTTCTGGTTAATATGCCTTTTTTCTTTAACCTTTGCAGGTATTCTTTTATGGTGTCAATTTTTATCCCTAGAGAGTTTGCAAGTTCTGTTCTGGATGTTCTTGGGTTTTTTGCAAGCAGGTTAAGTATTTTTGCTTCGAGTTCAGTGACGCGGATGGGGGGGTAGCTTGGGGGGGTAAGTGGGGGGGTAATTTCCAA
>JACPKT010000088.1:768-5311 GCA_016186855.1 Candidatus Iainarchaeum sp.
AAAATGTGTTCCGATTTCCTGGAAATTTGTTTTTGGCTCTTTGGAGAGAATAAGCCTTATTCCTCTGCCCCATTTTTCTATAGCATGCATTCTGTGAAAAAGTTCCGCAATAATTTTATTTCTTCTAGCGGAAACCATTTTTTCCTTTATTTGCTTGATGGTGAGGCCACCAAACAGTAGCCCAGGGCTCCGGATTTCAACCCTGTCCTTGAAAACTGCAATGTCAACAGAGTCTGCATCAAAATAATCCCGATGGCAGAACGCATTGATAATTGCTTCCCTAAAAGCCTCAGGGTCAATTTCCGGAACATCCACTCTATAAAGGCCTTCAATCTTCATGCCAATGTGAATGTTTTTGAGAATGTATTCTTCTGCTTTTTCAATCAAATAAAGCAGGTCGCCTTCATGTTCTTGGCGGTCAAGAATAGTTGCAGTATTTTCTGTAGGAAAAAAAGCGCACCGAAGTTTTGCGTTTCGAAAAAACTTTTCTGGTTTGTGCGCAAAAAAAATCACGGCAGCATTAATCAATTTCCCGGTTTTTATCAATTCAAGTTTGTCCAAACCATTTTTAACCGAAGTAAATTTTAAGCCGGCTTCGTCAAGTATTGCTTGAATATTTACTGCTCCAAGCGGGTGCTGTTTTCTGATTTTCAACACAGTATGCACCTCTGTGGTAGTACTGGGTCTTGGTTTTCTGCCACAAGCCAGCAATCTGGGCCTCTTGTCATCCTTATATTTCTCAAAAACTCGCCTTGCATGCCGAGCCGTAATGTTCTGTTGCTTTGCAATCCTGCAAACACTCAACTCACCCGACTTCATTTGCCTTACAATCCACCTAATCTTCCTCTGATTCAACTTCTTCATGATTTCTGGATGCCCAGAAACAAATTTACGAAGGACATTAATTCGGGATAAGACACCAAACCTGAACAAGGAATAAGTTTAAATACTACTGTTATAATAAATTATAATTGGTGGTTTTTGTGCAGGTTTTTGAAACTAAACTTAGAAGAGTCGGTAGTTCTTGGGGCGCATTGATTCCAAAGGAAGTAGTCAAACAGGAAAAAATAGGCAAGGGGGAGAAAATTCAGATGGCTGTCATTAAAAAAGACCTGTCGTTGCTTGAAAAAGCATTTGGTTCTGTAAAAAATGCAAAACCTTTTAAGCGAGACCGCAAAGACAGAGTGTTTTAAGTGCTTTTGGACACCTATGCGTGGATTGAATTATTTAATGGAACAATAAAAGGCTTTAAGGTAAAAGAGATTATAGCGGGCAACCAGTGTTTTACGAGTGCAATTTCTATTGCAGAACTGAGCGAATGGATTGAAAAGAATAAACTCAATAGAGAACACATTTTTCACGTGGTTAAAAATCTGTCCACAATTATTGAAGTAAACCAAGAACAGTTGGAAACAGCCGGCGTATTAAAAATAGAAAAAAGAAAAGCTTTCAAAGACTTTGGATTGATTGACGCAATTATTCTTGCGACAGCAAAACAATATGGTCTGCCGATTCTTACTGGCGATAAACACTTTGAAGGAGAAAATGTAATAATGCTTTAAACGTCTGACTAATAATCTCGTTATTAGTTCTTTGGCTAGATATTTCATGCCATTGATTTGGTTGACCAGGTTTTAACTTCTTTTTGCCTAAGTGTTTGTCACCAGACTTTCTTTCACCCTCGATGAAAAACCTGCAAAAAAAATTAAACACGGAATTACCCGGGAATTGCAAGGCTCTTAAAAAAACCTTTTTTTTCCAAAAATTTATCCATTTTAAATGAAATATTTATTAATATTAAAATTTATTAATTAAAAGACTGTTTTGCGGTGCTGCGTGGTTTTGTGGGCTTAAAAGAGTTTTACCGGTCGCTTGAGGACAAGTATTATGCTTTTTTGGACAAATTGAACGAAAGCGCCCCGGTTTACTCAGTAGTTGACCCGATAGACAATGTTTTTCCTTCCTTTGCACTGGTTTTGGGAATTGTTTTCATTCTGCTTTTGGGTGGAATTTTTGCGGTTTTTTCATTCACTGCAATTCCACAAGAATCCACAGTGACCTTTATTGTGAAAAATGACGAGGGGCGCGCCCTCGAGAACGCAAAAATTTTTGTGACAGGAATTGCATTGCAAGGAGAACTTGAAAAAACAACCGACAAAAGCGGCAGGACCGAAATAATTGTCCCGTTTGGCTCGGAAATTTCTGTGAGAGTGCAGAAAAGAACTTACACACAAACAGTAAAGCAGCTAATTGCAAACGAAAAACAGCTTATCGCAGAGATTTTTTTGGCAAAAGAAATTCTGCCGCCCACGCCTTACACGATTTCTTTCGCAGCACCTACAGGAGAAAAGCTTTTAGGACAAGAAATTGTTGCAGTGTTTGGATGCACAAATTCATCCATAATAATCCAGCAACCAGAACAGGTCACAACTGAAGGGGAAATAACTTTCACGCCGCCCCAAGGCTGCGGGTTATTGACAGTGAGGGCGCAAAGCACAGGCTATCTTTCACTCGAGCAGGCAATTGACCTGCCGGCAAAAGTGCTTTCATTCCAGGCGCTTCCGATTCCAAAAGGAGAGATAATTTTTTTCATAAAGGAAAGCGGTTCAAACCAGAGCCTTAACGGAATAAAAGTCAGCGTTTTTGATTTGCAAAATTTTGAGCAATCAGGCCCAAAATATTCCGAGCGCGGGGAAGTTTCGTTTTCGCTTGAACCAGGAGAATACCGCGCAGTAATAGAAGACGAGGCAGGAAGCTATCCTACAGCTGAAGAAACTTTTTCAATCAGCATTGAAAGCACAGTGACAAAAAACGTTTCTCTTTCAAAAAACCCGGCTGCCACGCTCAAAATCAGCGTCAAAGACAAGGACTCAAAGGTGCGCGTAAATGATGCCATCGTGGTTTTGAAAAAACAGAACGGAGATATAGCTGGTGAAAGAAAAATTTCCACACAAGCCCCGCAGGCAGTATTTGTGCTATCCGAAAAAGGAATCTACAAATTCTCCGCAAGCCATGCGGATTACCTTCCGGCGGTTGACGCGCAAATTGACTTAAGCAGTGCAGCGCCAAACAGCGTGCACGAACGCGAAATGGAGCTTCAGAAATGCACTCCGCAAAGGTGCGGCATTTTGGTGGTAAAAGTGGTGGACGAGGAAAACCGGCCCGTGGAAAACGCCAAAGTGTTTTTGTATGACATGCAAACAAATTCTATTGCAACAGAGCTTGGGGAAAAGGTGACTGACGCAAACGGGCAAACACAGCCATTCACCAATTTGCCAGCAAAAGAGTTTTTTGCACAAGCGCAAAAATACCCTGCAAGCGGAAAATCGCAAAAAATTCAAATCGACACCACTGCAAAAAACGAGCTCACAGTTAAAATGGAAATTGGAAAAGGAAAAATTGAAATTGACGCAGTTGACCTGCAGCAGTCTCCAATCCCTTTTGCAACGGCAGAAATAAAGGATGCAAGTGGAAAAACAATTGCAACGGTTTCCATTGACGAAAAAGGGCACGCGGTTTTTGAAACACGAGCAGACAAGCAGGTGTTTGTTGTTGTTTCAAAAGAAGGTTTTGTAAAATACTCTTCAATACTCTACCAGGTAGTGAAAAACTCTTCAATAAAAATAAGGGCAGAGCTTCCAGCAGCGCTTGAAAACAATGAAATTGAGGCAAAATTTTTGGGCGCCTTTGACCAGAAGGGGAGCCTGATAACGGACACGCTGAGTGCAGGGAACTCCTATAACGTGCGCTTTCAGTTGCTTGTGCCAAAAAACTACAAAAAAGCAGGCCTGCACTTTAGGGTTGGAAAAGAACAATTCATTGCTCAAGACAAGCTGTTCATAAAAACATTTAATGCACCTGCAACAACTGCCATTGCAGGAAAAAGCTTTTCCCCCCCAACAGGAGAACAGGCAGACTTCCAAAACATTTCAAGCGGAGACGCAAAATGGGTTAATTTGGTTTGGGAAAACGTTTCAGCAGGAATTTACTCGGTTGAAATCCAGGTCGTAATAAGAGCGCAGACAACTGTTGGTTCTGAACTGCAACTGCATTATAGGAGCTGGGCCGTCAACGAGCAAGACAGGTTCCTGCGCCACCCGCTGGATGCAGTTTTAGGAGAACAAAAAGAAACTGCAGCAAAACAAGAGATTTACGCGGAAGTTTTCACGAACCGTTTTTTTGAAGGAAGCCAGAAAGTGTGCAACGAGTCTTTCTGCTATTCAGAGCGCGTGTTTGACCCAAAAGAAGGGCTCATTTTCCCAAAAGCGCCTTACCCAATGCGCGTGTTTGACAACTACAAACTAAACTTTGAAATAACAAACAACAGCGGAAAAGTCTTTGACAACGCTGATTTGCGGATAAAAAACACTGCGGACGGCGCCACAACCGACGACACAATAAGCATTGAAAATTATGTGATAAAAAACGCGGCAGAGGTGGAATTTGCCTCACAGCAGGCATCCTTTGGGCTTGCAGACCCACTTGACACCGGCTACTTTGCCCCTTTCCGTTCAATCCGCGGGGAAATGACGCTGCAGGCAAA
>JACPKT010000089.1 GCA_016186855.1 Candidatus Iainarchaeum sp.
AAAGATTATTATCAAAAGAATTTTGGCTGCATTGATGACGGCCCGTTTGTGTCAAAAAAACTGGTGTAGTTTAAATGGACCCGACGCAGGAATTCATAGAATTTGTTTTAAACCACCCCGGCTATTACCATATTTCTCGCTCAAAAATTTTTTTGGACATTTTGAAGTTCTTAAGCCAGGGAGCGCAGACTTCAACGAATGTTTACAAAAAATTTGTCTCAATTGACCAAAAAGACGTTGACGACATCCTCGAAACCCTCTCCATTATAGGGCTTTTAAAAAAGCACTTTTTGCCTGCAGGACTAATTTTTTCTGCCACGCTGGATGCAAAAACCCTTTTGGAAAAAATAGAAAAGTCAAAAAAACAGCTGTTAATCCAGTGATTTTAAAAAAAACCAAAACTATAAATAGTATTATATAATATATATTTAATTATGTCCAAATCGTTTATCGCCACTTTAGGGGTTGGAAAAGGAACATGGGGGCATGTTTCAAGGCTCATTTCAGAACAGGAATTTGACAGAATAATTCTCATAAGCACTGACTGGGTGAAGGAAAATTTTCATCCGCAAAAAGAATGCGAGTGGATTTTGATAAACAACCGAGCAGGCTTTGACGTGATAAAAGATGAAATAAAGCAAAAATTGCCTGAAGGGGAACTGACTGTTTCCATCATCAGCGGTAGCGGCAAAGAGCACACTGCGCTTTTAAGTGCCCTAAAAGAAGACGGCAAAGAGTACAAGCTGATAATCCTCACAGGCAGTGGAACAAAATTTTACTGACGGACTGAATGGCAGTGGCTGACGTTTTTTTTATTGTACTGCTTGCAGCACTTTTTGCCCTTGCTCTGACAGTTTTTTTTCTTTTAAGGCAAAACCAGCTTTTGAAACATCGGCTTGAAGAAGTGCTTTTCAAAAAAACCAGCCAGTCGGTAAAATACGGAAAGCTAACAGAGCAGTTCATTCCCTTCACAAAAGAGTTTCCATTTGATTCTGCCAATTTCCGCTTCATTGGAGAGCCAATTGACGGCCTTGCGTTTGAAGATGGAAAAATTTTTTTCTGCGAATTCAAGGCATCAGATTCAATGCTTTCCACAAAACAGCAGAAAATAAAAAAACTTGTTGAAGAAAAAAAAGTGGAGTGGTTTGAGTTCAGACTGCGCTAAACCGTAAAACCGCCGCTGCGCCACCAAAACCCCTGATTTTTTTTCCAGCGTCTGTTTTTGCCGAAACAATGTGAATTTCTCCTTTTAGCTCTTCAGTTTTTTCAAGCATTTCTTCAGCTTCTTTTCTGTTTGAAAGCAAGAACTCGTCAGTCAAAAGCAGGTGCTCGACCGCCCCCATTTCTATAGAGTTTTTTATTTCTTTCAAATCTATTGCCGCAAGGCTTCGTGGCTTTCCAAGCTCTTGAAGAATTTTTTCCACAAGCTTTGTTTCCTTTACAAGTTGTGTTTCTGCAACAATTTTTTCAATCACTCCGCTTTTGATCAGCTCGTTTAAGCCCGTTATCCCAACCGAGTTTATTGATTCAAAAAATGCCCTGTATTTGAACTTTTTTTCCTGCAAGTATTTTTGCAGCTCGTTTTTTGTAAAACCAGGGCCGGCAAAAATGGCTTTTTTTGGCGAAATTTCTTCCAATTTTTTTTGGATTTTTTCAAAAAACTGTTCCCTAAAGTCAGCTCCTTTGAACATTTTCCCGCTTTTGCCGGCCAGGATTTTGGCTTTTTTTTCAAACGAAAACTCTTTGAGCACGGCAATTTCTGCTTCCTCGTCGTCAAGCACTACAAGAACAGTGAAGTCCCTGCCTGCGGCAATTTTTGCCTTTTCAAGGCGGTCCACCTGGTATTTTTTCAGCTTTTTTTTTGTCACCCTGATTTTTTTGCCAGGAAAAACTTCCAGCGCATGGTGTGTTTTGAGCTCCACCAACGGAGAAGATGTTGCATTAATCCGTCCAATTATCCTTAAGTCCCCGCTGCTTTCATGTAACTCGATTGTTTGCGCTTAAATTTCCAAAAAAACCGATTCCTTTGACTGGCGCATTCCTTCTTCTTGCGGTTTTATTTTTCTTTCAGCGACACCGCTGACCAAATCCAGCGGCTCGATGATTCTTTCAAGATGCCATAGGTCATCCAGATTGTCTGGAATCACTTCAAAAAAATTCTTCTTATAATCAACTTTCAAAATCTTCATAGCCAAAAAAGTGTGGATAGAACTTTTTTTATTGTAATTCAATTTTATATGGGCATATTATCGTGCCATCGCAGATGGCACACATACAGATTGCAAACGAATCTGTTCGTTTTTTTATTTAACCCTTCAAAGAAACAGAAATGCCTTCTGCAGCTAGCTTTCCTGCGTTCGCAGGCTCGAGGTTAAATGGCAAAAAGAACACAAAAACAGCGGCCAAAACTATCAAGGCAAAAGCAGCCAATACTAGCAAAAAAACCCTTTTCACGAAAAATTTTTGTCGGCTGCATTTTAAAACAATTTCCTTTTTGTTAGCAAAATCCCTCATTTTAAAACCTTTTTTTTTTGGATTATTCCTTATGTGCTCTATTGGAGGCGTTTATTCAAAAAACGGCAACGATGTTTTCTCGCTGCTGTTGGAGCTGATTTTTTCCCAAAAACACCGCGGCAGCGAAGGCTTTGGAATAACATATTGTGGAAAGACAGTCAAATCAGAAAAATTAATCGATTTACAAAATTCTTTCATTAAAGGAAGCTATGGAATCTGCCACTCTCTTCTGTCAGTAACTGGTCACCAGCTCCAGCCACTAATTTCGCCAAAAAACAATTTTTCACTGGTGCACAACGGGCAAATTTACAATTTTAAAGAGCTATCAGGCAAACAGCTTTTCAATGATTCAGAGTCGATTCCATTATTCATTTCCAATAACCCAAAAAAAAACCTGGAAAATTTTATGCAAAAAGCTGTCGGCAACTATGCAGTGGGCGTTTGTGGAAAAAACTCGCTTTTAGCCTTTAGAGACTTTTTGGGAATAAAGCCTGTGTGGTTTGGAGAGACCAGCGAAGTGCTTGCATTTGCGTCCGAAGCGCAGGCGCTGAAAAAAATCGGAATCAGTTTCCAAAAGCCGCTCTTGCCCGGCAATTTGGTCGAGTTTTCAAAATCCGGCGCCAGAGAAAAAAAGATTTTTGATTTGAGTGATTTCCAAAAAACGATTCCAAAAAAAAGTTCTTTTAAAGCACTGTTTGAAGCATTTCAGCAGTCAATAGAATATAGAACAAGTGGGTTGGACAGGTGCGGGGTTTTTTTTTCCGGCGGAGTGGATTCCAGCACTATTGCAAAAGCAGTCAACGAGCAAGTGGCTGAAACAGTGCTTTTCACCGCTGGCATTGCAGGCTCAGAGGATATTTCTTTCTCTGATAGTGTTGCAACGAAGCTTGGCCTAAATCTTGTGGCAACCGAAATCCAAAAAGACGGGCTTCCTTTTTTATGCCTGCAGGCAATGAAGTGCCTTGGTTTTTTTGACCTGATGCAGTTGGGGATTGCAATTCCAATCTTTGCAAGCGCTAAAGCTGCAAAAATTTCTGGTTTGAAAGTGGTTTTTTCAGGCCAGGGAAGCGACGAAATTTTTTGCGGCTATTCCTCTTACCAGAAAACCCTTGCGCAAAAAAGTGAAAAAGCTGTTAAAGAACAGGTTTGGGGCTCTTTGTCTGAAATGTGGTCGCGCAACTTGTTTCGCGAAGACATTGTTTCAATGCATTTTTCCCTCGAGCACCGCCTGCCTTTTTTGGACGCGGACTTTTTGCGCCAGGCGCTCGCGTTGCCGTTGAAAGAAAAAATTATTTCGCCAGATGATTCGCTCCGCAAGCGCGCAATCCGAAAAATTGCCCAAAAAATCGGCGTTCCACAGATTGCAGTTGAAAGAAAGAAAAAAGCAGTGCAGTACGGGAGCGGAGTGCAAAAAGAACTTGCAAAGCTGTTCAAGCACTAAAATGTTTTATGTTGCAGTTGTT
Source organism: Candidatus Iainarchaeum sp. (assembly GCA_016186855.1). Taxonomy (GTDB): domain Archaea; phylum Iainarchaeota; class Iainarchaeia; order Iainarchaeales; family GW2011-AR10; genus JACPKT01. The sequence continues at coordinate 3,978 of JACPKT010000089.1, forward strand.
TCAATGTCAATCAAAAAATTTGACGGAATGTCTTCCACTTTCATTCCGCATCGAGTGGCCCCTGAAGAAATTGTAAACCGCTTTGACAAATCAAAATCTTTTCTGTACAAAATTTTTTTTATGGTTCCTTCCCGTGGCATTTCACAGTAAACCGCGATTGTTGAAGTTACTGTTACATTTGCAGGTGTGCTAGGCGAAACACTTGAAAGGTCAGATACGGATGCTGAAATGTCTGGTGAGTCACTTAAATCACTTGCGTTAGCTATTCTGCAATGACCAAATCCTTTAAAATTAGGCTGGGCAGCTGGAAGAGGGTTAAGATAGTCTCTAAATTTATTCTTAAGCCCTGAATAAGAAAGCGTAAAATTACAGGCAGGCTTTGGCGGGTTTGCTGCATAATAATAATCGTGGATTGCCTCCGCAAATGCAGTGTCTGCAAATTTTTGCGCTATCTGCACGTGAAACAAATAATTCTTTATGCCTTCTGATTCGATTGTTGTTTTTTGCGCCTGCAAGGGAATTCTTGAATACACTATTGTGGCCGTCACTAAAAAAAGTGCCATGACTATTACTGCCCCGCTTAAAATTCCTTTATTCATCCAAACCCCCTGCAGTATTTTAACGGAGTAATCGTTCTTTGGGCTGCATTCGGGTCATCATTTTGCAGAGTGTATTCATAAATTTGCGCGCACTTTGAAAAACTCTCGTTTCCCAAAGAGTTGCGGATTGCATTGAAATCGGTGTAATTTCCGCCAGCCACTGTTGTTTGCTTTAGGTAAAACGCTATGATTGCCGCGTCTGTTGTTTTGTGGTTCAAATTTTCCAAAAAAACTGAGTGGGTAGAGCCGGCAATGTAGTAAAACGCAAATGCTGCTGCAAGCGCCACCACAAAAATTGTCGCCAAAATTGCGTCTGCTGAAAAAATAAGCCCTTTTCTCATGCCTTCCACACCCTAATCCTCACAGTTGACCTCTCAAGCACTGGCACTATGCCTATTAAACGGCAAGTTCCTTTTTGGCATTGTGTTAAATCCGATTTTTTTATCTGCCGCGGGTTTAAAGTATCTGTTGTTAGTGCAACCATCATTCTGTCAATTGCGGCAATGCTTGTTGTTGGCTCTGAGGGAATTGGAGTAGTGCATGGGGGGGCCGTAAAATTTATTGTTGTTCCTTCGACAATTGAAATATTGCAGTTGTAACTGCTCGAAATTCCAAGGCTGGCTTTTGTAACATCTGTGTTTTTTGGAATGCAGTTTGGCAAAAAATCTATTCTTGTCAAATCATTGTCTCTAATAAGCTCGCACACTATGGAAGTGCTCGTTGTCAAATTGTCGGCAGCTGTTTTTGCAACCCTCCAGAGCTCTTGCTGGTTTTGGATTTCTTTTGCGTTGAGCGCGTTCACTTCAAAAAAATTTGTCGCAAGCCCTATTGCAAGAACTATTAAAGTGAATCCGATAAAAAAATCCATTGA
>JACPKT010000092.1 GCA_016186855.1 Candidatus Iainarchaeum sp.
TTCCAAATGTAAAAGAACTGCTTGACGAGTTTGGGGTAAAGTTTGGAATCATTAGGTCTGGAAATTTAAAGGCACTTCCAAATCCTTTTGAAGAACTTGATGAAGAGCAGAAAAAAATTGTTGAGGAAATGGTTCAGGAAAGCTTTTTGCAGTTCAAAGCCGACATTTTGTCTTTTCGGGAAGGGAAAATTAGTCTCGCAGAGCTTGAAAAAATCTCTGACGGTAGAATTCTTTCAGGAAAAGAGGCGCTAAAACTGCATTTGGTTGACGGACTGCTTTCGCGCGATAAAGCAATTCTTCGGGCAGGCGAAATCATGGGGGTTTTGGGAAAACCTTCCATAAAAGAATATTCGCCAAAAGGAATCTCTCTTTTTGATTTGCTTGCAGCAAGCGGGCGGGCTTTTGCAAGCGGCTTTAAATCATCTTTTGATTTCAGTACGGCTCCATCTTTTCAGTCTTAAAGAGTGGTAAGAAAAATCGCAATCATTGCTCCAAAAAGGCTTGCCAAAAAATTTACCTGCGTGTTGTTTAAACCTTTTTTTTTTTCAAATACGGCTCCCAAAAAGCTGTCGGCAATTGACCCCAAAAACCCTGCAAGTGCAATTGCGCCAAAAAATCCTTTGTCAATTGATGAATAAAAATAAATTCCTGCAATTATTGCTGAACCAATCACTGCAGCGCTCAATCCAAGCGTGGTGATGAGTCTTGGTTTTTTTTTTGAAAGCATTCCAATTTCGCTTGAAAGTGTGTCGCTTAAAGACACTGCAATTGCGCCAAAAAAACCCGCGTTAAACCCAAAAACAAGCGAAAGAAGCGCTGCCCCGCTGTTTCCAAAAACATGGGCTACTGTCCGTTGCTCGTGTTTTTTCCTGATTTTTTTTCTCGAATAGCTTGTTGCAATTTCTGCAATTAAAAAAAAGGTCACAATTGTAATAAAATAATTAATGCCGCCAAACAAAAAAACAATTATTCCAACAAGGTTTCCAGCCATTATGCCAGAAAACGAAAGAGATTTTTTCAGGAAAGAAAAAAAAAAGAAAAAAGAAGCAAAAAGGCCGCAACAATTAAAGCCTCTCCACTGCTAAATCCAGCAAGCTCTGCAATCATTTTCTCGCCTTTTAACCAACTGTTTTTGATTTTGTTATTTCCTTTCAAGAATAAAATGCCCGGCTGCCTTTGCGAAAGCCTTGTTTCCCTTCACATCAAATATTTTAAAAATAATGGTGACATGCTGTTTTCTTGCCTGGGCCGCAAGGTCTCTTACTGACACCCAAATGGTTCTGCCGAGTAAATTCTCTGGTTTTTCTGCAACAGTTGTCCCGATTTCCTTTCCAGCAAATTCTTTTGGTGCAATTATTGTGAACCAGGTTTTTTTCTTCCATTTGTCAACCTTTCTTTTTTTACCACTGACTATTTTTTTTGCTTCTTCTGCCATAAAAAATCACTTCAGCAAATCAGTTAATTCTTTCACGCATTCAGCCAAATTTTTGCCTGACCCGTTGATTTTTTTGTCCTTGATTGTTAGCGTGAATTTGTAATTCATGTCACCACTATTTTATAAGCAATGCCGCCCTCTCGCTTGTATACTTCCAGTCTGGTGAAAGTTTTCCGACTTTGCGATAATACTTTACAAGCCTTCTGATTTTGCTTACAGTTAACTGAAGGCCCATCTTTGCAGTAGTGTCTTTTTTGTTTTCCTTCAAATGCTTTTCTATTTGCACAGATTTCCTAATGAGGCTTAATAGTTCAAAAGGCACTTCGGGCAATAATTTGTGTTCTTTTAAAAACTGCTGGATTTTTTTTCCCAAAAATTTTTTAACACTCGGAATGCCGTACTGGTCCCGAAGAACCATTCCCATTTGTGACGCGCTGTAGCCGCTGTTTGCAAGGTTGATTATCACTTCCTCTATCTCTTTTGGCTTGAATTCCACCCACTCAAAAGGGCCTTTTGCACCTTCTCTTCGGCCGCCAGCCTTTGGCTCTTTTTCTTTTATGTCTTCTTTTGCCGGTTTTTTAGCCATTTTTTTTTCTTCTTTTTTTTTGGCCGGCTCAGTTTTTGCTTCTGCCTTATGCCCTATTTTTTCTTTCGTTTTCTCTTCAATCTTTTTAGTCATCAATTTCACCAATTTGCCTTTGCACTCTTTTTAGGAAATGAAAAAGCTCAAAAAAAACCAGGTTAAAGAACTTTCCCTAAAAAAGGTATAAAAAGCCAGCGGCTGACCGTGGCAGTTACCAGTTGCCATTTCCAGAATTTTTAAATTTGGTGCGAGTGAAATCAATTGTTTTTTTTTGTCAATTAAGGTGTTGATTCAGCGTGTTTGGTTAAACAATTCTTTTGAGCTCTTTTATTCGGTCAAAAACGTGGTCTGCTGAGGCAATTTTTTTGTCTTTTGTAATTGCAGTTGCTGCGTGGATTGAATCATAAATGCCTAAGCCGAACTTTTTGCGAAGTTCAAGGCTTTTCTTTAATATCTTTTGGTTTAGTTCCACAATTTTTAGCGCAGGAGCTTTTCCTATTGTCGCGTCCAAAATGTTTTGGCTTAAAAAATCGCTTATTTCCCGCTTGACCACTATTTCAAGCTCAACAAAAGTGATTACAGACGTGTACGGGTTCTCATTTGCGCTCAAAATTTTTTTTGCAAACTCCAAGTGGCAGTCATTTGGCTTTAACAATGCATAAAGAATGTCCGTGTCAACGTACATTAGTTCCGCCTTTTTTTAAATTCGCTGTAAGTGTATTCTTCTGCTCTTGAATGCAGCCTTGATTTTATCAAATCAAGCTCTTCTCCAATGTGCAGCAAGGCATATCTGAGGGCTTCAGCTTTTGTTTTTGCAAAACCTTCTTTTACCAGTGCTTCCAGCACTTCTTCCGTAACCCCTTTAAACTCAACAGTCAAAGTAGTCAAAAAAATCGCCCTATTAAAACAATAGTAAAACACTATTAAAAAGTTTGCATACGCAGATTCTCGTCAAGGATAAAATTATTTCAATTCCTTGCCAAATCCACTTGTTAAAATTACGAGTATCTTGTTCTTGCCTCGATTTT
>JACPKT010000093.1 GCA_016186855.1 Candidatus Iainarchaeum sp.
GACGATTTCCCAAGTGTTGGATAGGGTAAAAGAGGCCATTCAGGTTTGCATTGAGGCTGAGAATTTTGAATCTCCCCAAACCAAGTTTATTGGTTTGCAGACAGTTGAAGTAACGGTGTAATTTCTTGTGGTCAGGCTCATTCCTATTTCTGGCAAGGAAATGTGCAAGCTTGTTGAAAAGGTTGGCTTTCAAAGAGTTCATCAAGTTGGAAGCCACGTCCGCTACATTCATCCAGATGGAAGAAAAACTGTTGTTCCAGTTCATGGGAATGAAGACCTGAACATCTGGCTTATCCACGATATCCTAAAGCAGATTAAGCTTTCAAGAGAGGAATACGAAGAATTAAGGAGAAAAGTCTGATTATTTTTATTGAATGCCTATTATAACTTGGCATTTATTTTCCATCGCGATCCAAATGCAATAATATTCGTCAACTTTTTTATTAGGGCATTCAGTTTTATTAAATTTAGAACAATAATTGTTTAGTTCTGCAATTTTTTCTTGAGATGGCGGAGAATGAGAAATGGCATTCAATATCTCGCCAACACAACCGCTGGTCAAAAAAATCAAAGAAAATATTATGAAAAAGATTATTTTGCACATTTTCAACACTCTGCCTTTTAGGAAAAAATTTTTGAAACAAAGTCGTAAAAATTGTCAAAAATTGTCTTTTTCTTGACAAAAAAGGCGCAGGAATCCTGTTTTTTTTGGCCATTGAAGTAAACAGACGCATTCAGGGCGTATTTGGCGCTTTTGGTTCCCGCAGAAATGTAAATTGACTGGGTTAAAATTTTCTCTTCTGCTGGTTTCAGTGCAAGAGAAGTGCTTGTGCCTTTAAGGATGTTTTCTGAAGAATTTTCTATTTGCATGGAGAGCAGGATGTCTTCAAAATAGTCGCCGGTGTTTTTTAGAAAAATTTTCCCGATAAAATCGCTTCCTGCGGCAACGGTGTCAGTGACGCACTCTGCTTTTAGCTCATAGTCTTTTTTCCCAGAAAAGCTAAATGTGTCGTTTAATTCCGCAAACTTTGTTCTTTTGTCCAATGAAATAACGCTAATGTTTGCACTGTACTCGCCGGCTTTTTTTGGCGACCAGAATTTTTTAAACATGACTTTTTGCAGCGATTTGGGGGGCGCAAACAAAACCTGTTCTTCTCCAGCAAACTCCACTTCATTGCCGTTTAGAACTGTCACTAAAACCAAAAAACTGGAGGCCTGTTTTCCGTTGTTTAAAACTGTGACTTCAAAGTTTAGTTTTCTTTTAGACAAATCTAGGCCCTGCATTGTGGTTAGGTTTTCGAAAAAATTCCAGCCAATGATTGTTGGAAAATGCTCTTCATTTTGCTCTTCCTCTGCTAAATTTCCTCCATATTGTATTGCAAAGGAAAAAAAAAACAGCCCCATTATTGTAACCGCAATTTTTTTCATGGCAAGGATTAAAACGGCTTTCTTGGTTAAAATAGTTTTCGGCCATGCTATTTCAGGTGCATCAAAAGCAGTTTTTGGGTTTCTTTGAGTTCTTTTTCCCCTGCTTTTTTTGAAGGCCAGCCAAACTTTAGCCCATCGTTTTCTTTTCTTGGAATCACGTGAAAGTGAGTGTGGGAAATGACCTGTCCTGCTGCAGGATTGTTTGACTGCAATACGTTAAATCCATCTGTTTTCAAAGCATTAAACTGTGCACTCCCAACCATTTGAATTGCACTTAATATGCCTTCAAAATCTTTTTTTGCCACACTTAAAAGGTTTTTTGAATGGACCTTTGGCACAACCAGCGCATGCCCTATTGAAAGCGGGGCAATGTCCAAAAGGGCAATTGCAGACTCGTTTTCAAATAATTTTATGCAAGGAATTTTTCCCAAAACAATGCTGCAAAAAATGCACTCTTTTTCCATCCAATCAATCATATTTTTAAAAACGCTTAAAAACCTTCATTCAGAAAATTCCACAAAGTCGCCGGCGGCCAAACCGTGAATTTCTGAAAAACCCGCGTTTACCTCCAAGACAAATTTTACCGGAGTGACTGAACCAAGCGATTGGCATGGATTGCTCTTGCATGGCTGGACATTTTTTGCAATCCCAGCTATTTTTTTTCCTTCATCAATCCAGATGATGTCAAGTGGGATGAGCGTGTTTTTCATCCAAAAAGACCTTGTTTTGCTGTCTTCAAACAAAAAAAGCATTCCCGAATTTGGGGGAAGGCTTTTTTGGAACATTAAACCTGTTGAGTGTTCTTTTGGCGTAATGGCCCGCTCGACCTGAATGCAGGCTTTTTGCCCAATGCAAAGCGTGTCAAGTGAAGCTTTTTTTGCCTGATTTTGCCCATCAATGCATCCAAAAACAAGAAAAGAAACAATCACAAAGTAAAAAAACGAAAGGATTCGTTTGCAATCCATACCTGCCCTGCTTTTAGCAGGGCGATAATATGAAGATAATTTTGTATTACAATAAAAAAACTTTATTGGTTTTGATTTCATGCCGCCACACCTTATTTTAATCCAAGAATTTTGTCAATCAGGCCTGGGCCGGGTTTTTTGTGCCCATGGTTTTTCAAGTCAAACCCAAGCAATGACTCTCTGTTAAGGTACCCGACAGCAGTGCTGATTAAAACAAAAACAATTAAAATGGGCAGCAAAAAGTTCAGCTCTTGCCCTTCAACATAGAAAGAACAGCTTCCGGCCCTTGTTTCGCCCCGATAATTTACCTGTGCTTTAAACACGTATTGTCCTTGCGCCGCATTTTGCGGGACAAAAATGTTTTCTTCAATGTTTTTTGGCTCTCTTGGCTGGAGTGCCAGTGGAACAAAAGACTGTCCGATTCTGTTCCCTGACGGGTTTTCAATCCACCAGCTGACATCCACGTCTTCAAAATAGTCGCCAAAATTTTGGAGTGTAATTGTCGCTGCAATGTCGTTGCCGGCAGTTACTGACGTCTGCTTGCATGAAACCACCACGTCATATTTAAACTGTCCAGCTAAATCAAATGATTCGGCCAATTCCGCGTATTTTGTTTTTTTGTCAGTAGAAAAAATCTCCAGCAATATTTTGTGTGTTCCGGCCAGTGTTGGCTGCCATTTCTTGTCAATGTTTATTTCCCTTACCTCACTGGCCTTGAGGTCCTTGATTAAATACTCGTAAAAATATTCAACTTCCTGTCCGTTTGAGATAGTGATGAAAAATGAAAAATCTCCGCTGGCAGTGCCGGTATTTTGAATCAGCGGCAGCAATTCGAGGTTTATTTTTGAAATGCTTAAAGTGCCCACCGTGGTTTCCCCTTTATATTTCCAGCCCAAAATTTTTGGCTCTGGCCCCAGCCTGACCTGTTCTCCCCGATTTCCCTCTGCAAGTGCAGGGTTAAAAACTTCAATGCTACTCAAGGGCACTTTTTTCTTGACATAATAAGAGATTATTTTTGTCTCGCGCGGCAAAATTGCATCACTCAACCTGAACTCGTAAACAAAATTTTTTTGGTCAAGCAATTCAAAACCATTTTTGCCAAAAATTTCCGGTTCTCCGCCAAAAAATTCCGCTGGAATCACGTCGATTATTGAAATTTCATTCCACTCGTGGTCCGAGATGTTTGTCAGCGCCAGTGAAACAATTGTTTCAAAGCCAATTCCTTTCGTCACATTGTTGGTTATTTTCACAACCTCTATTTTTCTTTCACAGTCAAAAGCCCCAAGCGCCCTTGAAATTTTCTGCAGTTTTTCATCGTCAAAAACAAATTTTTCTGCAAGGGAAAAAATTTGGTCAGCGCTTGCACTGCATGAAAATGTTTTTGATTCAATGGTTTCTCTTTCAATTCTCTCTCCTGCTCCTGTACCAGAGCCGCCGCCTCCGCCTCCAGAGCCAGTGCCAGAACTCCCGCTTCCAGTGTCACCGCTTCCAGTGCTGCCCGAAACCGTGAAAGCGCCCAAAGAGTTTGAATCGCTGTTTACGCCACAGCTAAAAGTTGAGGCAGCAGTGTAATTTCCGGCAGTGCTTGGCACAGTGAAATTGTAATAATATTCCCCGTTTCCTGACTCGTTCATTGATGCATTTGAAACAAAAGCGCTTCCATTAGGATAATTGATTATTGTAGTTCCTGCCGCTCCAAGAAAAAAATTGCTATCACTTGCTTTTAGCAGGTTTCTTATCTGGCCTGTCTGACCAGCGGTCAAAGTTTGCCCGTTGTTTTGAAATGAAACACTCATTCCCGCGCCCCCAACATAAATGAAGGAGTTCAAGTCACCACTGCTGTTTCCGCTGACTGCATTCACCAAAAATTTGAAAACGCCGTTTGAGTCAAACGTGTATGTTAAAGAATAGTTTCCGTCGCCAGCACTGCTGAAGGTGACAGAATTTGTGTCAGAACTTGGCTTTATGACCGTTGCAGTGACTGTGGCATTGGTTATTAGGGAATTGTCAGAACTGTTTCTTACAGTGACATTCAGGTCAGTGCTTGAATTTGATGCAGCAGGGCAGCGGTTTTGCGGCGTAAAGGCCAAATTATAAGTTGCTCCAATTGGAACAACCCAAGTCGTGGTCTGGTTTGCCTGCCCTGCAAAGGACTGCCCACAGAGTGCAATAAAAGCAAGCAATGCAAACAGTGTTTTTGTCCTTGCGCCAACCATTTTTTATCCAGTAATTATTACTTTACCGTGATATTAAATTGTATTGCTGAACCGCTTGGCTTTAGCGATTGTGCTGCGTTAATGTAAAGCGTCCTGTGCTCGAATTTCCACTCTTTCTGGAATTCTTCTGGAGGAATTTCTACCTCAAAAGTTGCGGCATAGGTTCCAGGCGGAGTAGTCGGCTTAAGCTTTCCGTTGATGATTACCTTGTATGCCCAGTTTTTGTAAAACTTTGGAAAAGAGGGCTCAAGCAAA
>JACPKT010000094.1 GCA_016186855.1 Candidatus Iainarchaeum sp.
TACATCAACAACCACTATACTATTAATTGCCTTAAAAATATTTAAAAGTAACTTTTCAGTATTTGAGTCAGCAAAAATCCTGACAGACCAGCCTTTTCAACCAGCACAGTTTTTCCGTTACCCATAGTTTTTCACTACTATATTATTGCCTGCAATTGAATTTATTTGTTTTGGTTGACTTAAACAACCAAATTTTTATTTATAAATACATTGTTTGCATCGGTTGCTTTCCAAGTCACATAATCCACTTCCTGATGAAGTGCTTCCTAAAAATTTTGTTCCATCAAAATCTCTGCATCTGCAGTCATCATCTGAATCACAAAATGTATCTGGCCCAGTTTCTGTTGCACAGCCAGAAAAAATTAATACTAAAAACAATAAAAAAAACAAAATTTTCATAAGGATATCACTTCCTAATGCCTATTTATATCATTCTCCGGGATTAGCTAAACTAATGAAGATTTCGCCGAAGAACAGGTAGTACAATTCCTACTTAACAGGAATTCATATATTTGTTGTCGCAAACAATATTCCACACAGAAAATCTTGTTACCACTTCAAACTGCTTGAATAATTATTCAAAATCTGATTCTTTTAAACCTGTTGCTTTTATTACTGAATTCAGTGTTTTCTTTGAAATCACTTTGTGGATTGGCACAGTGACTGGCGGGTGTTCTGGGTGCCTTAAGTGAATGTGGCTGCCTTTCTGGTCTCTTACATAATAGCCTTTTTTCAAAAGGATTTTCAGCAAGTCTTTTCCTGAAATCACTGGAAGTTTCATACTTTAACAGCAACACTTGCAATTTCTTGGTGCGGCCTGATTGGAATGCCGTCTTGCGCCAATGATTCCAAATGCAGTTCAATTGCTTCTTTTATGTTTTTAAAAGCCTCTTTTCTGGTCTTGCCTTGGCTGATACAGCCGGGCAGTGCCGGAACCGTTACAGTAAGCAAGCCACTTTCCTCATCTTTTTCCAAAACAACCTTCCAGTTCATAAATTGCCTACAATATTGTGCCTGCAATTGAATTTATTTGTTTTGGTCAGCCAAATTATAGGCTTAATTTGCATAATTAAAAATAAGATAAAGCGCCCATACCTGCAAAAATTTGAATTAAAAAAATGATGATATTTATGCCTGCTATAATTTTAATAGATTTCAAAAAATTTATTTCAATTTTGGTGGCCTTGTTTGCAAATAAATAAAAAACAGCGCTTTCAGCTATTATCACTAAAGGTGATATTAACATTTGGGTTAATGAAGAAAACATCCACAAATTTACGAAAATTATAGGGTAAATAAATAAGACCAAAAGTAACCTCAAATCATTTTTCATTAATTATTATTGAGCCATTATTTGAATTTAAAGTGATTGGCTACTTCTTTGCTGCAAATAATTCTTCTTGCCGCAACTTCTTTTTTTTTATCGTTTTGCAAGAATGGTTTCTTTTTGCACGGGTTTGAGTTCTTTTATTTCAACGTGGCCGCAGAATTCGTCTTCAATTATTTTTTCTTCTTTCACGGACTCAAATCCGTGGACAAAAACCGGCGCGTCCAGGACAAAAGTGTCAGCATAGCCGCCTTCAAAGCCAATGTGGAAACCAAATTTTTTAGAATCAACTGCAAGCTGTGAGAAATTTTCCCTTGAAACAATTTTCCCAAGCCACTGAATCAGGCCAGCCGATGCAACCTGGGTTATTTTTATTTTATAGCCTTTTTCAATCATTTCTTCAAAAATTTTTTTGTGGTCGCATCCTTCGTGTGACGCAAAAACCTGCACTCCAAGCGGTGCAAGCGCTTCCCTAACGCTTTTCAGTTGTGTTTCCTGCAAGCCAACGCCGCCCAAAATGACTGCGTCAACAAGATTTTTTTCAACGATTTTTTTTACAATTTGCGCTTCAAGTGTAGGGTTAGCCGCATCACAGCCAACCAAAACGTGCGGTAACCCAAGGGCTTTTGCCTGTGCTACCGTGTGCTCTACTGTTGCATAATGGAACAAATAGCAGTCTTTTCTGCTGGGCTTTACAGAAAGCAGGTATGCAATTTCAAAACCATTTTTTTTGGCCCAATCAACTGCAAAAGTGGAGTCTTTTCCACCAGAAAACAATACTGCAACTTTCATTCATACTTAATTCACAAAGATATTCTTAAATAGCTTTTTTTGGGCTTTAGAATGTTTATGGGCTACAATGAGGACTTGCTGATTCTGCCGTTTGACCACCGCGGTTCGCTTTTGAAAAAGCTTTTTGGCATTGAGGAAAGGGAACCAACACAGAGCGAGGCGCAGCAGTTTTCACTGCTCAAACAAATGGTGTTTGAGGGCTTCCAAAAAAGCATTGAAATGGGCGTGCCAAAAGAAAAAACAGCAATCCTTGTTGACGAACAGTTTGGGGCAAAAATTTTAAAAGACGCAAAAGGAAAAGGTATCAAAACTGCAATGCCGATTGAAAAAAGCGGGCAAAACGAATTTGACTTTGAAGAGCCGGATTTTAAAACACACATAAAGCGGGTTGACCCGTTTTTTGTAAAAGTCCTTGTAAGGTACAATCCAGAAGGCGAAAGCGAACTCAATAAAAGGCAGTTGGAAAAACTAAAAAAGGCAAGCAACTTTGTTAACAGGATTGGGAAAAAATTCATTTTCGAACTCCTTGTTCCTGCAGAAAAAAAACAATTGGAAAGAGGTTTGGGTAACAATCGCTCGTACGAGGCAGAATTGAGGCCAAAATTGATGGTGCAGGCAATAAACGAAATTCAAAACGCCGGAGTGGAACCGGACGTGTGGAAACTTGAAGGCGTGGAAAAAATTGAAGATTCAAAGGCTCTTGTAAAGCAAGTGCAGGCAAACGGAAGAACCGCAGGAATAATCACGCTTGGGCGAGGCGAGGATGTGGAAAAAGTAAAAGAGTGGCTCAAAATCGGGGCCAAAGTGAAAGGAATAATTGGCTTTGCAGTTGGAAGGACAATTTTTTGGGAACCAATGCAGGCACTGCACCAGGAAAAAATTTCGCGCGAACAGGCAGCGCAACAGGTTGCAAAAAACTACAAAACACTCGTTGATTTGTGGAATAACGAAAGGAAATGAATCAATTTTTGGCGGGGTTTACAAGTTTTAGCTCTTTAATGTTTTCAAAATGCTTTAAATTAAAAGTGGCCAATTCACAGCCGTAATTAATGCTGCTTGCAGCAATGAAAATATCCCTAAAATCGACAAGCTTTCCTCTTTTTTTCAATTCCTTAAAAATGTCACTTGCTTTTACCGCACAAAATTCATCAAAATCCAGAACATTAAAGCAATCAACAAAATTTTTTACTTGCCCAATGTCTGTTTCCCGCAAAAAAAGCTCAAAAACTGTCACTGAAGAAATGAAAACCGCAAATTCCCAAAAGTCTTCAATAAAGCTTTCAACCAAAGGGTTTCCTTTAATGATTTCAATACACAAATCTGTGTCTAAGCATATTTTTTTGTCCAAACTGACCAACCGCTTTTAATTTCACGCAAAACTCGGTCATATTCTTTGTCACCCTTTAGTACGCCAAAAAAGATTTTTAAATTCCCCACTTTTTTTGACTCGTTTGATTCAACCAAGTTCAGAATCACCTCACTGAAACTGGCATCTTCTCTTTCTTTGATTTTTTTTAGCTTCTCATAAGCCAAATCAGAAACCATCATAGTCTTAGACATAATTTATATATACAGATATACATATATAAAACTTGCTTATTTTCCTGCAAAAGACAACAAGGTTGCAAAAAACTACAAAACACTCGTTGATTTGTGGAACAAGGAAAGAAAAAGCTAGAACTATTTTTTCAAAAACCTTTCCGCCAATTCTATTTCTTTTTTCCCGCCCAAATAAAGCGGCGTTGTGTCGGAAATTTTTTTTGGAACAATTTCAAGGATTGGCTTCTGTCCGTTGGTCGAAGAACCGCCTGCTTCGCGTGCAATGAATGCAAGAGGGTTTGCCTCAAAAAGCAGGCGAAGCTTTCCATCCGGCTTGTCGGTTGTTGCAGGATAAGAGAACAAACCCCCGTAATGGAGCACTTGGTTAAAGTCTGCCACAAGGCTTCCAGAAAAGCGCAGTTTATAATCCTTTTTTTCAAGCTCTTCAATGAATTTTGTATGAGGGCCTGTCCACTTTGATTTTAGCCCCCCGCTTCCAAAAATTGTTCCTTTTGGGATGTGAATGTTTTCATGGCGCATCAAAAACTCGTTTCTTTTTTCATCAAGAACAAATTCGTTAACGCCTTTGCCTTTATATGCATAAACCATTGTGGTCAGCGGGCCATATAAAAAATAAATGACTGCATCCGTTTTTGTTCCTTTTTCCAAAACATTTCCCTCGTTAAACATTCCGACAATAGTGCCTACTGCAAGGTTTGTGGCAACACAGCTCACTCCGTCCAGCGGGTCAACTGTTATGCCCCAAGACCCTTCTGCCTTGCTGAACTCAATTATTTCCCCCTGTTCTTCGGAGGCAAAATTTCTTACAAGGCTGCTTTTTTCAAGCTCTGTTAAAATCAGTTTGTCAGACCACTTGTCAAGTTCAAGCTGTTCTTCGCCGTAAATGTTTTTGCTGCCTGCAATGTGGAGGTTTCCAAAAAAGCCTTGGCTGATTTTTTTTGCCTGTTCGGACAAAACCAGAATCAGCCTTCCCGCATCCTCTGGAACTGCAATCAGGTGTTCTTTTAAAGTGACGGCCATTTGACAGTATTTTGCTGCAAAACGAATTTAAACGACACTTTAACCCAAAAATCTTCTCTGCCATGCAGCGCGGAGTATTTTTTCATGGTAATTCAAATGTATATGTCTATTATCGTGCCATTGAAAATTGCACACATATGCGGCAGCGGCAAATTCCGCTGACAACAACGCCAAATTGCGTTGACGAATTTCAAATTCCGCTGGCAAATTGGTGCCATACTTTGTATGGCGCTGGTGCCACTTTAGTGGCACAAAAGTGACGCCTGATTTTGCAGGCGTTGCAAACTGGCGCAACAGTTTTTTTTAGCCAAATCTTTGGCTCGATTTTTTTCAGGCACTCGATTATTTTCGAAGTCGTTTTTTTGTGCTCAAAGTTTTGTTTTGATTGAATTTTTTTGCTTCAATTTTTTTTGCAAAAAAGTTTTCGAATTTTGCCAAAAAGCTTTTTTTACGACAAAACTGTCCACCACTTTTCCTTCAAAATCCCACATCTGCTCCTGGCAGCCAAGGTTTGAAAAAGCATAGAATGCCTTCTGAATTTCATCCTCCCCTTCAAGCAGGCTGCTTGAAACAAAAAACGGCATCAGCGCATTGTCTGGGTATTGAGTGCTCATTGAGCGCGGGACGCTAAACATAAATTCAGCCTTTTTAATAGCCTTGCAAACAAGATTTAATAAGTTACATTCTCCAATTATCTGGTTTTTATGCACGAAAAATCAAAAATTTTCATGGCCGGTTTGGGAGGAACAATTGCCGCAAAAGAAATTGGCAACGTTTGGGAATCAGGCCACTTCACCCAAAACGAACTGCTTGAGATGGACCCAAAAATAAAAAAAGAGTTTGAAATCGAGACCTCAAACCTTTTCCGTATCCACTCTGCTGACACGCAGCCAGAACACTGGCTTGCGCTTGCAAACCTAGCGTATTACAAGCTCTTGGAAGATTTTGACGGCATTGTTGTAACACATGGAACGGACACAATGCACTATACTTCAGCCGCTATGAGTTTTCTGATTCAAAATTTGAACAAGCCAATTGTTTTCACAGGCTCGCAGGTGATACCTACAAGAATCGGCTCAGACGCGCAAAGAAACATTTATGATTCCCTGCGCGTGGCAGGTCACTCGCCTCTTGCAGAAGTAGCGATAGTATTCAGCGGAAAAATCTTCCGCGCAAACAGGGCAAAGAAAGTAAAGGCAGCAGATTTTGACGCTTACAGGAGTTCTTCAATCCAGCCGCTCGGATCCGTACAGCACGAAATCATACTGAACTCGCCTTTTAATAAAAAATCAAAAAAGACAAAACCAAGGC
>JACPKT010000095.1 GCA_016186855.1 Candidatus Iainarchaeum sp.
CAAGCACTGGAAACAAGTGCGAACCAATAACCAACTGCACTGAGGCCTACACTCCAAACGTTGTCTGCCCTTGCTCTTCTTGCTCTTAAAAAGGCAAGGAATTACTGGCTGCAGAAGCTTTAAATAACACTTAGGCTCTCTTAATTTTGATGACTCAGGCACAGGGCGCACTGGAATACCTTCTATTGCTGGGAGGAGCAATACTTGTTGCAGTGATTGTAATCGCCGTAATTGTTGGAATCACTGGCCCAAGTGAGGAAGAAACGGTTCTGGCCGTGGCACATGGCCTGTGCGCAAAATTCCCTGTAAGCGAGTGCGCTGGACACCTTGTTGAAGTAAGAGGACAAACATTCGCTTGCGACATTGCCGGCACAGGCTGTCGGGCAACGAAAGGAATTGAACTAACTTCTTGCGGAGCACCGGCAGGGGGATGGCTGGATGGAAGACTGTATTTTTTGTCTGGAAACTTATCAGGCCCAGCCGGCACAATTTGTTTTGATATGACTGCTAACAATGTAATATTGAATTGCAATGGAAAAAGAATTGATACAACTGGTGCCTTTGCAACAGTACTTGTTAGTGGAAATGGCAATACTGTAAAAAATTGTGTCATAGCTTCTTTAGGGGGAGCCGGCAATGTAGGCATTGGAGTATCTGGCCCTAATAACAAATTGATTGGTAATTTAATAGAGCAAGATTCTAGCAGAAGTATCAGGATATATGCTGGTGGAACGAATAATGCTTTAATCAATAATTCTACTTGTGGTGCAGGGGCAACACAATATATTCAAATATCTGAATCTGGCTCTTCGCAGGCGGCTTCAAGTGGAAATAGTTGCACCACATGCAGTGATGCATATGCCGATCTAGGAAACCCGCACAATATTTGTGTAGAGGCCGGCGCACTTGACACATGCCTCACTTCTTGTTAATGCAAAAATTTACTGATTTTTTACGCATATTAATTAATTCTTTCATTCTCCAATTTTTAGAGGTGCCATTTTGTTTGACAAAAACTTTAACCCGTTCGCGCGTCAGATGGAAGAGCGCAGGAAAAGGATTGCGGAAAACCTTTCAAAAATAAGGTTCAAAATAGCAGTGATGAGCGGGAAAGGCGGCGTGGGAAAAACAACTGTCGCGGTGAATTTGGCTGCAGTGCTTGCACAGAACGGCAGCGTTGGTTTGATGGATGCAGACATTGACTGCCCGAACGTTAATCGGTTCCTCGGCATAAACGAACGTCTTTCCATGCAGGGAGAAAAAACAATTGTTCCAATTGAAAAGTTCGGGTTAAAAGTTGTTTCAATGGCTTCGCTGCAGGAAACAGAGGACACACCCATAATGTGGAGGGGGCCGCTGATTGCAAACACTTTTGCACAGTTTTTGGAAAACACTAAATGGGGGGAACTTGAGTACCTGGTGTTTGATGCACCACCGGGTACAAGCGACATTTTGCTTAACCTCATGCAGGATACAGAAATTACAGGAATATTGATTGTTTCAACGCCTCAAGAAGTGTCAATTGTTGACGCAAAAAAAACACTCAACATGGCAAAGCAGTTGAATGTGAGGGTTTTGGGCATTGTTGAAAACATGAGTGGGGAAATTTTTGGAAGCGGCGCAGTGGAGGAAACCGCAAAAAGGCTTGGAATAACATTTTTGGGAAGAATTTTTTTGGACAAAAAAATTGTTCACATAAGCGGTAAAGGAAAAATCCCTGCACTAGAAGACAAAAAAATAAGAAAAGGTTTTGAAGGAATTGCAGAGAATTTGATTGCACAATTGTAGCAGTTCATCCGATTTTTATAATGATTTTTTTCCCCACTATTGGCAGGAGGCGCTTTAACTCTATTTCAGAGTCTTTTTCCAGCAAAAACTGGTCGGCTGGCTTGTCTGGAAGCTTGCCGTTGACCTCAAAAATGTAATGTCCTTTTTTTCCGTCAATTTCGGTTATGTAAATCCCGTCAGGCTTTTTTTCTACTTTAATGCTTGAAACTTTTTTTAGCGCGTCAAGCACGTTTGTCCCCTTGGGCACGCTGACCGTGAAAGATTCTTCAAACAGGCCAAAAGCCAATTTCAGGGTTTTTACAGCCTCTATTTTAACCCTCAACACGTGGCTGTTGCCGATTTTTTCCCTTTCAATCATGCCCGCTTTTTCAAGCTCAACCACGTGCTTTAATGCAACAGGGTTTGAAATACCGAGTTCTCGCGCAAGCTGTGCAATGTGCGCTTCCTTTTTCATCAGTATCTGCAAAATGTTTCTCCGATTGGTGTTTCCAAGAACGTGGAACAAATCCATAATCAAAAACCCCGGCTCATAACCCAAACAATATTATCAGTTCAGCTAACAAACATTACCATAAATTTAATGGTTTTAAAATCTTCTTTTAAACTTTTGTTTGATGAAAAAAATCTTTTTTTTAATTGCAGTTTTTTTGCTCGTAAATTTTGCTTTTGCGAAAAATTTGGTTGTAAAATTCAATTTCCCACTAAACAGTGGAATTGAAGACATCACACAAGAGGTTAGTGTTTCTGACGACGAAAACGCTTTCACCGCTTTTTTGGAGGCCGCAAAACAAAAATCACTTCAACCGGAAATTTCTTTTTTTGACTTTGACGGGGACGGAATAAAAGAAGCCGCTTTTGTGAACGGAGTAAACGGCGTTAATACTTCCGAGGATTTTTCAAAATACTGGCAGTTTTCGGAAAACAACAAGCCTGCACTCGTTGGGATTAGCCAGAGTTTTCCAAGCAATGGTGACACTGTTAGTTTGGATTATTTTGAGGGAAATGTTGCTGATGCAGTTGAATGGCTTGCAGACCATCAGAATGAAAACGGGTCATTTGGCTCAAATTTGTTCCAGAGCGCTTTTGCTTTGATGGGACTTTCACTCGCAGAACAAAACGGCATTAATCTGCAGACAACAATTGTTTCAAATGGAATCAATTATTTTTTATCCCAGCAAAATCAGCAAGCAGGATTTGTGGACGACTTGCACTCCGCAGTTGCTGTAATGGCCTTGCTTTCGAACGGAAAAGAACTGGAAGAATTTGAAAAAAACGGTTCTGACACGGTTGAACTGCTTGCATCGCATCAAAATGCTGACGGCGGATTTGAAAGCGGCACAAGCGAAAGCGATACTGACACCACTTCCTGGGCCGCCCTTGCATTTTTGCAGGCAGGAAAACAACTGCCCGAAAACAACGGCAATTCTCCAGTTGATTTTTTGCTTTCAGCACAGCACTCTAACGGAAGCTTTGGCTACAATGCAAGCGACCAAACGGAAAGCATTGAATTTACAGAAGAAGCGATAATTGCCTTGAGTGCTCCTGTCGCGCAAGAAACTGCAGCAGTGCAGAACGCACTTGACTGGCTTTTTTTAAAACAGGATGAGGCGGGGTGCATTTCTGACGGGTTTCGAACTGCTTTGGGAAGCATTGCTTTTCGGTCTTTTGCAGAGCAACAAAAAGCGAACAGGACTCTTGAGTGCCTTTTAACTCTTCAAAACGGGGATGGAAGTTTTGGAAGAACCAGCAACCCTTCAAACGCTTTAGACACAGGGATTGCAGTGATTGCATTAAGCAGGGAAAAATTTCCCTTGACGGTTTCACCCCCGGTTATGGATGGCAACGGCGGACTG
>JACPKT010000128.1 GCA_016186855.1 Candidatus Iainarchaeum sp.
GCGGATGTTTTTATCGGTGTAAGCGGTCCAAACCTTTTAAGTGAAAAAATGGTGCGTTTAATGGCAAAAAATGCAATAGTTTTTGCTTTGGCAAACCCTGAGCCTGAAATTCACCCAAAAAAAGCGCTGCGCGCTGGTGCAGCTGTTGTTGGGACAGGCAGGAGCGATTACCCAAGTCAGATAAATAATGCAATTGCCTTTCCTGGAATTTTTAAGGGCGCTTTAAATGTGCGTGCGACAAAAATTAATTCAGAAATGCTGATTGCGGCAGCGAAGGCAATTGCGGCAACTGTTAAAAAGCCTTCAAAGAAAAATTTTATTCCAAGCGCTTTTCAGTCGGGTGTTGCGCAAAAAATTGCAAAAGCTGTCATGAAGGCAGCGAAAGAAACCGGTGTCACGCGAAGCTGAAAACAATCAATCCCGTTTCCTTGACGGTGTTGGCTAAAAAAATTATTGTAGTGCTTACAAGAAGTCCTCCTATGAAGAACTTTATGTTGCCGCTGGCACCAGAAGGCAAAGAGTCTCTTGTGGCCACGTACAATAGCATGCCTATTAAAAACGAAAAAATTGAATAATACAGGTCTGTGGGGGGGTTTAGGGTTGAAACAAACAGCACCCCTATGAGCGGCGAAGCGGACAGTGCAATGTTTAGCAAAATGTTTTTGTTAAAGTGCTCGTGGATGTGTTGCAGTGAAATTGATGAAGTGATTGTGTGGAAAAACAATGGCAGGAATGCCATGCTTCCCAAAAAAACATTTTCGGTGTTCAGGGCAAAGAACAGTATCATTCCAATTACAAAGTGGTCAAAGAAAAAGCCAAAAGTGTGGAGTTCTGCCACGTCCTTTAAAAGTTCCTTTTTGTTTTTAACGTGCTGGTAAAGGTATTTTTCAAGCACGTGAAAAAGAGCAAACCCGCAAAGTAGGAAAAGAAATGCATTGTCCCCTATTATTTCCTTTCCTTTTGCAAATTCCGGCAAAAGCCCGAGAAAAATGTACGTGATGAAAACGCCTGCAGAAAAGCTCAGTATTTTTGAATGAGACTTCTCCACATGCACGCTGAAATATTCTGAGAAAAAATGCGCTACACTCAACAGTGCGGCAAAGGCGAAAACAAGAACTCCCATAAATCTCTTTACTTTTAAAGGGAGTTTGAGAATAAATAATTTTTGTGCATGCTTTTTATATATTTTAAACGTATTTTTTTTGGTTCTGTATGAAAATTATTGTGGCGCTTGGGGGCAATGCATTGATTGAAAAGAGAAAAGAGCACTCGTTTGAAAACCAGCAAAAAGCCGCAAAGCTTGCCATGAAAAATGTTGCAGTGCTTGTGTCGGCAGGTCACAAAGTTGCAGTTACGCACGGTAACGGGTTTCAGGTTGGGCAGCTCTTGCTTCAAAGCCCGTTTTTGCCGCTTGAAGTTGACGTTGCAGAATCACAGGGCCAGATTGGCTACCTGCTTTCGCAGGCCTTATTGAATGAATTTTCAAAGAGACTGGGTTCAAAAACCTCTGCAGTTGTGCTTACACACGTCGTAGTGGACAAAAATGACCAGGCGTTTAAAAATCCTTCAAAAACAATTGGGCCAGCTTATTCAAAAAAAGAGGTGCTTGTTTTACAGAAAAAAGGAGTAAAGTTTGTCAAAGAGGCTGGAAAGGGCTATAGGCGGGTTGTTGCAAGCCCTGCTCCGCAGGAAATTGTAGAGCTAAAAACAATTTCAAAGCTTTTCAATTCAAGCACAACCGTTATCTGTTGTGGTGGCGGTGGAATTCCAGTTGTGAAAGAAAATGGAATGTTCAAGGGCGTTGGCGCAGTCATTGACAAGGACCTTGCAAGCTCGCTTTTGGCCATTAAGCTGAAAGCAGGTGTTTTGCTGATTTTGGCCGCAGTTGATTTTGTTTTCCTGAATTTTGGGAAAAAGAACCAGAAAAAAATCTCACAAATGACTATAAAAGAGGCAAAAAAGTATTTGAGAGAAGGTCATTTTTCTGCGGGTAGCATGGGGCCAAAAATTTTGGCCGCGATAAAATTTTTGGAAAATGGGGGAGAAAAGGTAATAATTTGTTCCGTAAAAAATGCTTTAATGGCGCTTAAAGGAAAAACCGGCACTGTCATTACAAGGTGATGTTTTTGGAAAAAAAGAACGTGATAATCGCTGGCGCTGCAGGGCGCGATTTCCACAATTTTTTGACTTACTATAAAAAAAACAATTTCTACAATGTTGTCGCGTTCACTGCAACACAAATTCCAGGAATTTCCGGCAGAAAATTTCCTGCATCCCTCGCAGGCCCAAAATATCCTCGCGGTATACCGATTTTTCCTGAAGAAAAATTGCCCGGCCTAATAAAAAGATTTGGTGTTAGAGAAGTTGCCCTTTCCTATTCTGACCTCTCACACGAGTACGTAATGCATTTTGCCTCAATGGTGCAGGCAAATGGCGCTGACTTTGTTCTTTTGGGGCCGGTTTCAACCCAATTGAAATCCTCAAAGATGGTTGTTTCTGTCTGTGCTGTGCGAACAGGCTCAGGCAAAAGCCAGACCTCAAGAAAAATTGCGCAAATTTTGCACGAAAAAGGGGTAAAAGTTGTTTCAATTCGCCACCCAATGCCTTACGGAGACCTCAAAAAGCAGGCAGTACAGAGGTTTGCATCTTTTAATGATTTGGATGAACAGAACTGCACCATTGAAGAGCGCGAAGAATTCGAGCCATACATTTCCCGCGGAATGACTGTGTATGCATGGCCAAAAAGGAAGCTGACGTCATCATTTTTGACGGTGGAAACAATGATTTCAGTTTTATAAAATCAGATTTGAGCATTGTTGTGACCGATCCTCTCCGCCAAGGGCACGAAATATCATATTACCCCGGCGAAACGAATTTCCGCATGGCGGACGTGCTTATAATTAACAAAATGGATTCTGCAAAAAAAGATTCTGTGAAAAAACTTCTGGCAAACATTAAAAAATTCAATCCGAGAGCGATTGTAATTAAGGCAAATTCAAAACTAACTGTTCCAAACGCTCACAAAATCAAGGGCAAAAAGGTTTTGTGCATTGAGGATGGGCCAACGCTAACGCATGGTGAAATGTTCACTGGGGCTGCAACCGTTGCAGCGCAAAGAAACGGGGCAAAAGAAATAGTTGACGCAAAAAAATTCGCGGTTGGCTCAATAAAAGGAATCTACAAAAAATATTTCAGGCTTAAAAAAATCCTGCCTGCAATGGGTTACTCGAAAAAACAGGTAAAAGAGCTTGAGCGGACAATTAACCGCTCCAATGCCGATTTGGTTGTTTCCGGAACCCCGATTGATTTTTCAAGCATTTTGAAAATAAACAAGCCACTAATCCACGTGCGATATGATTTGGAAGAAATAGGAAAGCCCGACCTAAAAAGCGTGCTTAAAAAATTTCTAAAACTTTAAATACCAAAAAGCAGCTATTATATCCGGATTTTTTATGAAGCATTACGGCTTGTTTATTAATGGTAAATGGACTGGTGCCAATTCAAAAGAGCGTTTTTTCACGCTAAACCCTGTCACAAAAAAACCAATTGCCTCTTTTCCGAAAGCCTCCAAGGAAGATGTTTTGCGTGCAATTTCTGCTGCAAAAAATGCTTTTCCTAAATGGAGCGCCGTTCCTGCGCCAAAGCGCGGGCAAATTTTATTGCAATTTGCATCCCTTTTGAGAAAAAACAAGGAAAACCTTGCAAGGTTGGTTACCCAAGAAATGGGAAAAGTTTTTGTGGAAGCGCGTGGCGACGTGCAGGAAGCAATCGATGTTGCAGAATACATGGCTGGAGAAGGCAGAAGGTTATTTGGTTTCACAACGCCATCTGAATTAAAAAACAAGTTTTGTGCAACAATAAGAAGACCAATAGGCATAGTAGCTCTAATTACTCC
>JACPKT010000101.1 GCA_016186855.1 Candidatus Iainarchaeum sp.
GCCTGGCGCAGAATCATGGTGCCTTCCTGGTCCGCCACCCCTAAAACCGTTTCTTGCCACAAAATTTTTTTCCAAAAATTTTTTTGAATAATAGTCATTTGATAAAAAATTCACCAGCTTTCCGTTTTTGATTATTTCTGTTTTGCCTGTTGAAAGCCCTTCGTCCGTGACAGTTTTTGTCCCAATCTCGCCTTCAAGCGTGCCATCGTCAAAAATTGAAAGGTCAGGAACTGCAACGGCTTCCCCGAGGCTGTCAGTAAAAGGAGAGGCCTTTAAATCAATCGAATTCAGGCCAACGTCAAAGCGGCTGTACAATAGCTCTGCAACTGCAACGCGGCCAAACACTACGTCAAATTCGCCTGAACTGATTTTTTTTGCCTCCTGCATTGAAAGGGCTTTTTGCGCAGAAATTTTCCCTGTTTTAAAAGGCTCAAGTTTTTTCAGCACTGTTGCAGAATCAAACCACATTCCTGAAATGTTAGGGCGTTTTTCCAAAATAGTCGTAAGCGTGGCCAGTGCAATGGTTGTCTGGTCAAAGGAATCTATGCCATTAGAGTTTTTAACTGACATTTGCTCTGACAAATAATTTAATTCACCCGTAAGATTCATATTTGAAGAGAATTTCTTTTTTTCAAGAGCGGATAGCGCGCCGTCAAGGCAATCGTAAGCTGACTGAATTGCTTTTTCCTCGTCCAAATCCATTATTTTTTTGTCAAAAACCGGTTTTTTTTTCTTTTCTTTTACAGGCTCAGGAAAACTTTTAAAATCCGAGTCAAAAACAGCGTTAATTTTAGCCTTTTCAAATGCGTTCCTAATCCCTTTCATGGAAAGCTCTGCATCCGTTTTCCCAAAACCTACTTTTCCGTCCCAAAAAAGAACGTGCACGCTTAAGCCGAGGCTTTCAATTGATTTTGACTCTTCAATCGCATTGTTTGGAACATTTGTTGCAAAGGCAATCCTTAAAACGTTTAACCGATTTGCTGATGCAAAAACCTCAAACTGTTTCACTCCTCCCTGTTTTTCCAGAAAACTACAGCCTGATTCAACGGTTTTTTTCAATTCGTTCAATTCAATCATCCACAAACCTCCTCAGTGCGCTCCGCTGACAACAGCCATTGCACGCAGGTGCGGCCCCCCATTGCCAACCCTCATTGTCTGCATTGGCGTGCCCTTACCGCAATTTGGAATGTTGTGCAACACAAAGTCATCCGCTACTGCGTCAATTGACTTGAAAAAAGTCTGCGAGTCACCCGTTATCCCTCCCTGACGGTACAACTGCCCTATCTCACCGTTCTCTATTTTGAACAGTTTCCAGCATGTGATTTTAAAGTTTTGGCGGGTCTCGCCAATAGAAGGAGTTTTTTGGCCCACCAGATAATACCCTCCTTTTGTTTCTTCAAAAATTTCCTCTTTTTTCCAAGAACCATGGGCAATTGCAGTGTTGTTCATTCTCACCAACGGCACGTGCTCTGCAGCCATTGCCCTCATTCCACCGTTTGGCACTTCATTTAAAATCAGGCTGGTTTCAACGCTGTTCAAAAAACCGATTAGCACGCCGTTTTTTATGTGAAAAACTTTTTTGGCAAGCGTTCCTTCATCATCATACTTATATACTCCATAACCGCTTAAAGATGGGTCACTAAAGGCACTTAGTTCCAGTGAACCAACTTGCTGGTTAAAGCGGTTATCGTCAATACCGTCAAACCACCAGGACCGTCCTGCCCAAGCAGCCTCCCGCTTTAGCGCGCGGTCTGCCTCGCTTGGGTGCCCCATTATTTCGTGCGAGAGCAAAGCATTAAACCACGGGTCCGTAATGACCGTCATTGGTGCATCAGTGGTTTTCATTGCAGGCGCATTGCTTAACTCAATTGTCCCCTCTGCAAGGAAACTACAATAATCCTCAAATGTCTTGTCAAATTCGTTTTCTCCCTCCAAAACCTCAAGGCCTTTAAAGTTTCCAAGCGAGCCATAATATGTTTCAACCGCTTTCCCTTTTGCGGCAACATATGCAAAGCCTTCAACCAGCGGCCAAGTCTGCTCTATAAACGACCCACTGGAGCTTGCAAAAATCTTTTTTTCAAAACCACAAACGAGGCTCACTTCGTTTGCGACAATTCCGATTGTATTTGAAAGAGCTGCAGAAAGCTTTTCAGCGCGCGAAACAATTTCTTCCAGCGACAGGTTAAGAGGGTTTTTTTTGAACGGAAACTCGACTTTATCAACATGCACCTGTTCTTGCAAAAAATCCGCAACGCCAATTTTTTCTGAAAGCACTCTGTGCTTTTTTTTAAAAAAAGCCTTTTTTTCTGCATTGATTTTTGCCCGCTTTAACGCAAGAAAAAAAATTTCTTTGAGTTCTCTTGAAATGCCAAAAAGCTGTTTTTCCCCGAGTTGTTTTCCCACAAAACCCATTCCGATAACACCGTTTTTTTTTGCAAAAGCCCGAAAGCCGACTGAAAAATCAGAGTCCTCGACAGCGCCTTTTGGGTTTCCGTTGAGCGCGTGGGCGCCCCTGAAAATTCCGCCCTCAAGCCTGCAGTCAGCATAAAACAAAGCCGGTTCCTTTTTTGCAAAAGTCCCCATTGCCACGCTTATTTTGTCCTTTGCGTTTTCAACCAAATCAAGCGACAGCTCCACAAAAAACACCAAAAAAAAGGCTTTTATCGTATTAACAATTAGCTCGTTTAATTTAAAATGCATAGGGCAACTATTTCTTTTTAACCATCGGCAGGCCGGTTTTTTTGTTCTCAATTACCTTGTAGCCCGCAGGCAGGTCCACAAAACCCTCTTTTTTCTTTGAAAAAAAGTGCAAAACTTGGCCGTTCTTCATCTTGTTTGAATGCAGGAAATAGGCTTGTCCTTTCGAGTTTTTGTGCTCATACCCCATAATTGTCTTTTAAGAAAAACAGTTAACCCTATTTATAATCCTATCATTGCCACAAAAAATTAATACTTGGTCAGCTATTTTAATAACTGCACTTGAAATCTATCTTTGTAAGAGTGAATAATTTGAAACAGCATGCAAAACTTCTTGAATTCAAAAAATTTGCCCTCGGGCTCGAAAAAAAAGATAAAATCGCAGTGGTCTACGATTCTGACCCCGACGGCCTTAGCGCCGCAGTAATTGTCTCAAAGGCAATCCAGAGGCTGCGCGGCAAAAAGCCTGAACTAGTTTTTTTCCAGCAGCAAAGCATTGTTTCACTGCAGGAGTCTACTATTCAAAAACTAAAAAAACACAAAATAAACAAACTGATAATTCTTGATTTGGCTGTAGACCAGGACGCAAAACAGATAAAAAAAGCGGAAAAATTTGCGCACCTTCTAGTGCTTGACCACCACAAAACCTATAAAAACATTTCCTCAAAAAAAACAGTTTTCTTAAAATCAAATGATTTTTCGTTCCTTGACCCAAGCAAGTACGCGACAGCAAAGCTTTCGTTTGACTTGTTTGCCGAAGTGGCAGACATAGGGGATCTCAAATGGCTTGCCTGTGTAGGGCTAACAGGGGACTATTGTATAAGCATTTGGAAAAATTTTTGCAAAACAATGTTCAAAGAAACAGGTTTCACCCAAAAAGGCATTCAAAGCGTTGTCAAGCTAATTTCATCGGTTGAAACAGTGAACAGAAAACAAATTGCCGCCCTGTACAAGGAACTTTTGCGCGCAAAAAGACCTCAGGACTCAGAGCACTCAAAATACGGGCACTACAAAAAGCTTGTTGAAAAAGAACTCAAAATCCTACTTGCAGAATTTGCAAAAAAAAAGGAAATTTTTGCAAAACAAGAACTCGTGTTTTTTGCATTCAAGTCAAAATACGATATCAAATCCATCCTTGTGAACAGGATAAGCACTGAAATTTACCCAAACAAAACCGTTGTTTTGGCTGAAGAAAAGGGAAAAAACATCGTTACACTGAGCGCGCGCAAAGAGCTCAAAGACGCGATGGCTGGCGGCCACATTCCCGCAGCAGGCGGAAAAATAGAAAAAAAAGACCTTGAAAAATTCAAGCAGAATGTGATCCGGATATTGAGCGAATAGCAGTTATTTGGAAAAATCCCCAGCCAAGGTTCTGATTCGCCAAAAATTTTGCTTACCATGGTTTTCTTATTTTTCTCAGCTTTTTTTCCACTAATTGCCCAAAGCGGCTTATTTTTGGTTCTCCATGCCGTGCAAAAAAAGTTTCCCTTTTCTTTGAGCCTTTTTCAGGGTAAGGCGATTTCATGAACATTTTTGAGTACATTTGGGTTGCCTGTTGTGCCGTGAGCCGGACTCCTGTTCTTTTTGCTGCATTTCTGAATGCATCAATTGCAGCCAAATTTCTTCTCTGTGAATATCCAGCCATTGGCGGGTGAGCCAAAAGCAGTTCAGAAATTTTTTCCTTGTTAAAGCCAAAAGATTTTCCAATTCTTAGCGCTTGGCGCAAAACCCGATTATGGTCTAAGCCCGCAAACGGGGGAAAAGAAAAAATTGCCTTTGCAGCCTGCTCACGAGAAACACCATAAATTTGAGTAATAATCTTCAAACGAGTACCAAACTGGTTTTTTGACTGATTCTTTACCATTAAAACAAAATTATTATCATGAAGCAATAACTGAGCATGAGACCTCAAAAAACCCAAAGACTCCAAATCTGCTATGGACAACATGCTAAAAATAAATACCTTTTCAAATATAAAATAAATTGAATAAAGGCATTGAAGCCTTATTTTTGGATAAAAAGTGCTTTAAATGGACACAAAAATCCCCGCGGTTTTTCTTGCAGCAATCTCTTTTGCGCTGTTTTTTGCAGGCTGCACCACCGGACTGCAGGAGCAAGAGCCGCTGCCTGAATCCTTCAGCGCGGGGCACTTTGTCCA
Organism: Candidatus Iainarchaeum sp.; assembly: GCA_016186855.1. Classification (GTDB taxonomy): domain Archaea; phylum Iainarchaeota; class Iainarchaeia; order Iainarchaeales; family GW2011-AR10; genus JACPKT01. Next base: position 4,856 of record JACPKT010000101.1, read on the forward strand.
CGAATTCGAGTACACGCCAGAAAACGGTTTCCCAAAAAGGCTCGCGGTTGCAGTGTGGTACCCTTCAGCTGGAGCCGAAACCACCCACAGGTATGTGCCGCTTGTGACCGCTGGAAAAGTCGCATTGCAGGGAAAAATGCAGGAAGGGGCAAAGTTCCCGCTGGTGATTTTTTCACACGGCTACGGGGGCTGCGCTGTCCAGTCGGTTTTTTTCACTGAAGCGCTTGCAAGAAACGGCTACATTGTTGCCGCGCCCGACCACGCGGACGCAAAATGCAGCTCTGCCGGAAAAGGAATACAGCTGACCGAGTTTGACCTGAGCATTTTTGGCGAGCCGGAAAAGTTTGATGACACGACGTTTGCGGACAGGAAAGAAGACGTCGAGGCAGTGATTGGGAAAATGCTTGAACTCAGCCAAGACAAGGAATCGGCTTTTTTCAATGCAATTGACAGCCAAAAAATCGGAATGGCCGGCCACTCGCTTGGAGGGTACACGGCCCTGTCAATGCTTGGCGGCTGGGAGAGCTGGAAAGACAAGCGCATAAAGGCAGCGGTGCTGTTTTCGCCTTATGTTAAGGCACACATACTCTCCGAAAAATTGTCAGGGATTGGTTCGCCAATAATGCTCCAGGGCGGAACACGGGATTCGCCTGACATAACCCCCTTGATTGAACAGCTGGTTTTTCCCGCGCTAAAGCCCCCGAAAGTTTTCCTCATACTGGACGGCGTGGGGCACATGGGCTGGTCAAACCTTTCATGCATCGGAAAGGAAAGCACGGTTGCATGCGCGGCGCAAAACCAAAAAGTGCGTGCGATAAACGATTACTCAATTGCCTTTTTTGATTATTACCTTAAAGGCAAGCAAGCCGCAATGCAAAGGCTTGCCGTAAAAGACAGCGCGCTTTCACTCCTAGAATACGAGTTTGGGTGAATCACTTTTTCAAATACTCAAACGCGTTTTTGAAGATTGCAAAACCGTCCCCGTAGCCCATTTTCCCAGTGCGAGTTGACTGCGGATGGTTAATTGCAAACAAGTGCTTTTCTGGGTGCGGCATGAGCCCAAAAACCCTGCCTGTTTTGTCACAAATTCCTGCAATGGAATCAACAGAACCGTTTGGGTTTTTCTCGTACTTGAACACCACCTGGTTGTTTTCGTAAAGCTTTTTTAGAATTTCAGCGCTTGCCGGCACAAACCTTCCTTCACCGTGGTTAATCGGGCACTCCATTGACTCAATTCCTTTTGTGAAAACGCATTTTGAATTTTTTTGCACCACAAGCCTCACCCACTCGTCCTGAAAATGCATTGACTCGTTAAAGGTTAGAGTTACGGTTTGCTCTTCAAAGAGACCGCGAAACGCAGGAAGCATGCCGCACTTTACGAGCGCCTGAAAGCCATTGCAAATCCCCAATATAAGTTTTTCCTGTTCAAAAAATTCCACCAGCCCGTCTTTTAGTTTGAGTTTGAGCTGGTTTGCAAAAACCTTTGCGCTGCCCAAATAGTCACCGAAAGAAAAGCCACCAGGCAAAACAAGCAGGGAAAAATCTTGCAAAGAAAGTTTTTTTCCCAAAACAGAATTCATGTGCAAGACCGTTACCTTAAAGCCAGCTTCTTTTAGCGCAAAAGCGGTTTCATAATCACAGTTTGTACCTGCAACTCGAAGCACCAAAGCCTTGACCATTTTTTCACCAGTTCAGTGTTTTTTTCCAGCTTTTTTTTAATTCAAAAATGTCCTCATTCAAAACGTTTTCTTTGCTAAATCCTTTCACTACAAGGCGCGGGTTTTTAGTCACTTCCCCAACTTTTGCAAAAGCAACCCCCCTCATTTTTTCCTCGAACTCTTTCTGCCTGTTTTTATTAACCTCTACAACAAACCTCGTGTTTGATTCCGAAAAAAGCGCGAAATCCTCGCGTAAAATTTTTTCACCAAAAGGAATTTTTGACAGGTCAATTTGCATTCCAAGCCCGCCTGCAAAAGCCATTTCAGCAAATGCGACTCCAAGCCCGCCGTCACTTGCATCATGGCATGAGAAAATAACTGCCCCGACACTGTCGACTGGAAGCTGGTTTATTTTTGAAATTCGATTAAAAATTTTTTTTGCTTTCAGTGCATCCACTTTTGGAACATTATTGCCAATAAAACCATGCATTGAAAAGTACTGGCTGCCTCCAAGTTCTTGGAAAGTTTCTCCGATAACATAAACCGGGTTTCCGACTTGCTTGAAATCCATTGAAATCCTCTTGGAACAATCCCGCATTATTCCAACGCTTGTAACCAAAAGCGTTCCAGGAATTGAAATGTGTGTTTTTCCGGATGTGAACTCGTTGTAAAGTGAATCTTTTCCTGAAATGAACGGCGTTTCAAAAGCTGTTGCAAAATCATAGCAGGCCATGCATGCTTTTACAAGCTCGCCAAGCTTTATTGGCCACATTGGGCTTGCCCAGCAAAAATTGTCAAGCAAAGCCATTTTTTCAAACTCTGCACCTGCACTCAAAGAATTCCTTATTGCCTCGTCAATGTTTGAAGCAGCCATCCAATATGGGGAAATGTCACCATAAAACGGGTTAATGCCATTTGCAATCACCACTCCGTACGGCTTTTCGAGCAGCGGCCTTACAATTGCAGCGTCCGACGGCCCATCATTTTCCAGCCCGGATAAAGGCTTTAACACGCTTCCCCCCTGCACTTCATGGTCATATTGCCTGATTGTTGTTTCCTTTGAAGCAATGTTTGGCAACTGCAATAACACGTGAAGTTTTTCTCCAAGGTTTTTTTCATGGAAGATTTGCGGTTCGTCAAAAACTGGCGCAACATATTTTGCCACCAGTCTCTGGCTTGGAAGCCCTTTGTGCAAAAAGCCAAGCTCGAGGTCTATAGCTTTGATTTGGCCAAAAAACACTTCCAGTTTTCTTGAAGAAGTGAATTCGCCAAGCACTGAAATCTCGACTTCCTCAATTTTGGCTAGTTCAAAAAGTTCTGCAAGGTTTTCTCTTGGAACACTTAAAACCATCCGCTCTTGGCTCTCGCTTACCCAGATTTGCCACGGCAAAAGCCCTTTATACTTTAGAGGCACTTTTTTTAAGTCAACCCTTGCGCCAAGACCTTTTGCCATTTCCCCTATTGCTGAAGAAAAACCCCCTGCACCACAGTCAGTAATGTTTGTGAACAATTTTTTGTCCCGCGCACGCAAAATAAAATCCATTAGCTTTCTTTCCTCAATTGCATTCCCTATCTGCACAACAGTTGTTGGAATGTTTTCCAGCAGGCCCGCTGAAGAAAAAGTTGCCCCATGGATTCCGTCATTGCCTGTCCGCGCACCACAAGCAACAATCAATTCACCAACAGAAGCTTTTTTTTGCACAAAGTTCTTTGGAATAATTCCGACTGCACCACAGTACACCAGTGGATTTGCCACAAACCTTTTGTCAAAAACAATTGCCCCGTTAACCGTTGGAACCCCCATCTGGTTACCGTAATCACGCACACCAGCCCTAACGCCCTTAAAAATTCTTTTTGGGGCAAGCACTCCTTCCGGCACAAGTTCTTCACCAGTTTTGGGGTGTGCAAAGCAAAAAACATCAGTGCATGCAATGGGTTTTGCTCCCAGTCCTGCACCCAAAATGTCGCGCAGCACTCCTCCAACACCAGTGTTAGCACCACCATAAGGTTCAAGCGCACTTGGGTGATTGTGTGTTTCAACTTTAACTGCAATCCCGTGCTTTCTGTCAAGTGAAATTATGCCCGCATTATCAGAAAACACTGACAGCAAAAAGCCTTTTTTTTGCGGAGCAATTTTTTTTGTCGCACCGGCAATGAATGTCTGAAAGAGGCTGTGGATTGTATGTTTTTGGTTTTCCTCAAACTCTATTATGCAGTTAAACACTTTGTGCTTGCAGTGCTCGCTCCAAGTCTGCGCAATTGTTTCAAGCTCTGCATCAGTGGGGCTTCTTTTCTGCCTTTCAAAATAGTCCTGCACTGCCTTCATTTCAGCAAGGTTGAGTGAAAAAAGCATTTTTTCGCTTAACGAAAGCAACTCTTTTTCTGAAAGACCCAACAACTTTACTTCACTTACTTCTTGTTCATCCACTTTTTTTCCCCGAAAAAATTTTTATTTCCTCAATCAGATGGTTAAACAATTTTTTTAAAGCAATTTCTCGCACAATTTCTTCTGTTAGAGAGCCTAAAAAAACAAAAAGCTTTTTGCTCGCAATGGTTTCGTTTTCTGCAAGTGGCCTGCCCAAAAAATCTTTCACAGCACGCATTGCTGTTAGGCCAATATTGTCTGTCACACCGGGCGAATAGCCCACTTCAAGCGAAAAATCAAAATCCGAAAACAAGTGGTCGTTGACGGAAAATTCCTCGGTCACAGGGTCACAAAAAAGGTTTTTGCACAAAGCAATCACTTCTTCTTTTCCCAACCCCGCATTTATTTCAAAAACAGAGACAACAAACAAGCCTTCGATTCCGGAAATTTTCAGGTCTTCTTTTATTTCATTTAAAACAGTTTTTCCAAGTAAATCCTTTTGTCTGTCCTTTGGGCCGACCTCGACCCTAAAGTGGCTCATAAAAATTTCTTGCCCAAAAAATATTTAATAAAGTGCCATCAACACATTTATGTGCTTTTATGAGTGAAGAAGCCCGCCACGAATGCGGTCTGGCTGCAATCAGTCTTGGTGACCCCCTTGAAAAATACCCGCAAGGAGGAGCAGCATACTATTTGTACAGAATGCTTTTACAGCAACAGAACCGGGGCCAACTAGCAGCAGGAATCACTACCTTTAACGAAAACCGGGAACAAGTAATTGACACATACCGAAAATTGGGGTTAGTAAACGAAGCGTTCAGCTCCCACATCCATGAAAAAAGCCGCGCAATAATGAAAAAATATGAGGGAACAAAAGGAATTGGACACATAAGGTACGCGACATGCGGCCTTGACGATGAAAGCTATGCACAACCCTTTGAACGCCACCATGGCAGGCGCTGGAAATGGTTTGCCTTTGCATTCAACGGAAACATTGCAAACTTTGGCCCACTAAAAGCCCAAATGGAAAAAGACGATTACCGGCTGGTTAGAAACATTGACACTGAATTAATATTGCACCATCTCGAACACCAGTTTCGGGGCGACAGCAAAAAAACCCTTCCCGAAGTTTTTGCAAACATTAGCGACCTGTTTGACGGAGCATACAACATTGTTTTCATCAATGCAACAGGCCACGTTGCAGCAATCCGCGACCCACAGGGCTTTAGGCCGCTAAGCTATGCAATTGAAGACGACAAGGTCGCAATAGCCTCTGAAAGCTGCGCCCTCAAAAATCTTGGGATGGAAAACGTGAAATCCGTTAATCCTGGAGAAATGGTGATTGTTGAAAACAACCACACAGAAGTAAAACAATTTGCAAAGCCCAAAAAAATTTCGCGCTGCATGTTTGAATGGGTGTATTTTGCAAATGCCGCATCAGTGATTGATGAGCGGAGCGTTTACCAGGCTCGTTGGAGGCTTGGCGAAGAGCTTGCAAAAAGCGAAACACTCAACATCAACGAAAAAGACTTTATAGTAGTGGCGGTTCCAGACACTGCAAAGCCAGCAGCAGATGCGTTCGCGCACTCTTTAGGGCTCCCTTCAAAAGAAGGGCTGCTCAGAAACCGTTACGTTGGCAGGACATTCATTGAAGGATCGGGAAGAGAGGAAAGAGTAAGGGAAAAATACAACCTTAACGTGCCAATTGTGGAAGGAAAAAAAGTGATTTTGATAGAGGACAGTATTGTGCGGGGAAACACTTCAAAACCCTTGGTTGACTACATCAAAAAAACCGGAAAAGCAAAAGAAGTCCATGTTCGTGTAAGCTGCCCACC
>JACPKT010000083.1 GCA_016186855.1 Candidatus Iainarchaeum sp.
AAAATCAAACAAACCGAACTTTTCGTTAATTTTATCAACTATTGCAACATTACCTATACTGAAGGTTACATTCTGTTTCATATGGTATCACCCATATTCAGAAGTAACCTTCAATTTTTATCAAAAAGTGGCGAAGTCAGGTTATAACTGGATATACATTTATGGGTCTTTTTAAATACCATTGAATTGTTTTAACTCATTCGCACCTTTTCCACAAAAAAATTATAAAAGATGCCGCAGATGCTGAAACATAATGAAACTCATTACACTATGTTTTCCAGTATTTTTTTCGTCGTTGCTGAAATTGTTTTTAGGTTTTCAAGTATTTTGTTCTTATCGTAGATATGAAAGGCAAGGTATTCCACAGATTTGTTTTCAAGTCCAAGGGCCTTGGTGACGGCGTAGGTTGTGGCTTCTGCCTGTATTTCTTTTTCTTGCTTGGAAAACTTTTTTCCTTCCGGGGTATAGTGGTTGAGCTCGTGGGCGATTTCGTGAATTAGCGTGTTTGATTGAGTGTTGATGGTTTGCGTGGAGTCAATGAATATTTTGCCGTTTGCACTGTAACCGTATAAGCCATTTATTCCGAGTTTTTTGAATTCGATTTTGATTTTTTGGGTTTTACAAAAAGCCAGCAATTTTTTTAAGAGCCATTCTTGGTTGCTGCCTTGAATGGTGCACTCAATTTCTGGAAGCCTGTCTCCAGTGGTCTGGGAAATGTCAAAAACGCTTACAGGAGAAAAGAACGTGAATTTGACTTCTTTTTCCTCGCCAGTTTTAGCGTCTTTTTTCATGATTTTTTTTGTAAAAGGAGCAAGAATCTTAATAGCCTTTTCTCCTTTTATCACTTGCCGGCCCAATTCGTTCCAAGTCTTAAAGCCAGCTACCCTTGCAGCGTTGCTTTTTTGGGTGAAAATGAGCAACTGATTTCTATAAGAATATCGCCAGAACTTTGCCATGCAGTCAAGGTATTTCTTGAAAAACTGTGACCGGAGCAACGCATCCGTTTCCTGTGAAAGGCTCTGAACAAAGCCTTCAATCATTTTTTCAAGGCCAGAAGCAGAAAAAAGCTTTTTTAGCGGAGCAATTTCGAAGGAAATGTTTACAGCTTCACTTTCTGCTCCAAATTTGCTATTCAAAAGAACCCTAATATTTCGTCAATCAACGTATTTAAATACGTTTTTAGGGAAACTACAATAATGTCGCCCCGACACATTTTGTGTTTTGCTTAAATCGGCTATTAAACACTGTTTTTTGCCTTTAATCAGCTTTTTTGCATTTTTCACCCCCCTATACCCCCGACATTCTGCACGAAAAACAGGATTTCAGCCAAAACCACACCTATAAGGGATTAAAACTTTAATATTTCTTAATTTTTCCCCCTTTATAGGAACATTTTTATAGTGTTTGGATGCAATTCTTCTTATGGCCTCAAAGTACAGCGTTCTTTACGCGGTTTACCTAAAAGAAGGTTCAACCGCTGGCGAACTGGTTGGAAAGCTTGGCAAAAAGCTGCCCAGTTACCAGACGATTTACAATTTCTTAAAAGAGCTTGAAAAAGAAGAATTTGTCGAGTTCAAGGGCAAAAAGTGCTTTCTGACAGAATTTGACAAGACAACAAGGTTGTTAAAGCTCATTGATTTTTGCATTGCAAACAAAATAAACTATGACGAGCTATTCCTGCCAAAAACCATTGACTTTATCCAAAAAGGCCTAAAAGAAGGAAAACTCGAAGAACTCTCCCTTGATAACAAAACAATTTCAAGGATTTCCCTGCTTTTATCAAGGCATGGCTTTTTAGTAATTGAATCCAGAAAACCATTTACAGCATGGCTTGTTTACTCGCACTTTCTCGAAAAACTGGTTGAATTCTTTAGGGGAAAGCCCTCAATTTCCTGCAAGCTGCTTCACCAAATACCTAATGGAGAAAAGCTAAACAACCAAATCGAAAAAGAGTTTTCAAAATACAAAAAGCAGGCAAAAAAACAGCCAGACATGGACACCGAAATCCGCTTTGTCCACAGAAGCCTTTCACTTGAAGGAAACACTTTAACGCTTTCAGAAACAGAGCAGCTTTTGAGAAAAAACATTCCGCCAAAAGCAAAGTCTTTCAAGGAAATGCAACAGGTTGTAGACTACAAAAAAGCATTAGACGAACTAATTGCAAGCGTTGAATTTCTGGACCTTGATTCTGTTTTGAAGTTTCACGCCACTGCAATGGCTTCTATGCAACACGGGGCCGGAAAAGTCAGAGAACAAAACGTTCAAATCAAGGGCAACCCTTTGTTTAAAACCGCTGACTGGAAAGAACTCCCGCAAAAACTCAAAGAATTTTTTGAAAAATACAAAGAAAAAACTGACCAAAAAATGAAGGCTCATGAAGTGATTGAATTTGCTTCTTTTCTTCACTCCCAATTCCAATGGGCCCATCCATTCATTGACGGAAACTCCAGAACATCACGCGCCATTTTTGTCCACACACTCCTAAAAAAAGGCTTTCCATTGGTCACATTTCAGGCAGGCTTTGCAGACCAGTATATGGGTCTTACAAAACTCTCAAAAGAACGAGACGACAAAAAATTCGGGCTACTAATGAAGCACATTGTTCTTCACACCCTCAAGCAGGCAAACCAGAAAGCAAAGTATGCTTAATTCAAAATTTTCGTTATTGAAAAATGAGGTTTTCAGTAAACCCTTAATTGGGCTGTTTTTTTTATTTGCACTTGTCGCACAAAGTTGTTGCACTTTTTCCAGTAAAGTAAATTGAAATGGTTAGTAGGAACACGCTTGCCAAAAGTATTTCTGTTCTGTGAGAGAGAAAAAAAAAAGGCTGTGGAACTGCCAAAACCAATTGCGCTAAAGATGGCGCTTATGCAGGAAGCGCACAACGGGCCTGAGAATAGCCCGCCAAGAATGCTTGCAAAACCTGCAACGGGGGTTACAGTCAAAT
>JACPKT010000084.1 GCA_016186855.1 Candidatus Iainarchaeum sp.
AAACCCTTCTGCATGAATGTATGAGACTTCCTTTATTTTCAGCGCCCCTTCCAGTGCGCTCGGGAAAGCCAGGTCCCGGCCAATCAAAAAAATGTCTTTTTTTGTTTTAAATTCTTTTGCAAGCAATTTGGTTTTTTCTTCGTTTTGCGCGATTATTTTTTCAACTTCTTTGGCCGTCTTGACTGCAAGGTTTTTGCCTTCCGCTTCTTTTCCTGCTACCGCGTACGCCAGCAGCAAAAGAATTGCAAGCTGTGAAGTGTAGGTTTTGGTTGAAAGCACGCAGATTTCCGGCCCACAGTTCATCAAAATGGTTTCATCACTTTGCCTCATCAAAGAACTCCCCATCCCATTCAGTACTGAAACAATTTTTGCTCCGTGCCTTTTTGCGGTTTTTACCGCGTCAAGCACGTCCGCGGTTTCACCGCTCTGGCTCACTGCAATCACAAGGGTTTTTTCGTTCACAAAATCAGAGTAATTTCGGAATTCTGAGGCAAGCACAACATTCACATGCATTTTTGCAACATTGTTGAAAAGGTAGGCTGAACTAATGCATGCATTAAAGGAGCTACCGCAACCCACAAAAAAAACCCCTCTAGCATTTTTTATCATTTCGGAAATTTTTTCGATTTTTTCTCTTGGTTGTTCAACTGCAAGCTTTATTGTTGCCGGCTGTTCAAAGATTTCTTTTAGCATAAAGTGTGCAAAATTTCCCTTTTGTGCCTGCGCAATGTCCCAGTTTATCTCTTCAACTTTTTTTTGCACTTCTTTCCCGCTTGTAGTTTCAAAAACCCTTAAATTTTTCCCAAGCACTGCCATTTCGTAATCGTCCAGATAAACTGCTTTTTTTGTAAAAGGCAAGAATGCAGGCACATCGCTTGCAACAAACAATTCTTTTTCCCCTACGCCCACAACAAGAGGCGAGCCGTTTCTTGCTGCCACGAGTTCAAAACAGTTTTTGTGCATTGCCACAACCGCATAGCTTCCCTCGACTTTTTGCAATGCACTCCTAGTTGCCTGCACAAAATTTTTTGTTTGGTCGTAAAAATATTGAATAAGGTTTGCCAGCACCTCCGTGTCGGTTTCGCTGTAAAATTCAAAGCCTTCTTTTTGCAAAAAGCCTTTCAGTTCCTCAAAATTTTCCACTATCCCGTTATGCACGATGGAAATTTCCTTGTTGTTTGAAAAGTGCGGGTGGGCATTGGCCTCAGTAACTTTGCCGTGCGTTGCCCAGCGCGTGTGGCCAATTGAAGAATAAGAGTTATGGTTTAGGCTTCCTTTTGGGGGGTCGCTTATGTGCCCCACTTTTTTTACCATTTCAATTCCATTGCAGGACTTGAAAGAAATTCCCCAAGAGTCGTATCCGCGGTACTCGAGGCGCTTTAATCCAGAAAAAACCTTGAAAGGGGCTGAGTTTTGACCAATTACACCGATTATTCCGCACATTCAAAATAATTTGCCTACAAGATTCTTTTAATAGTCACTGGGTCAAAAGTAGAAGAAGAGCGCAAAAATATGTTTTTAAGGCACTTTTTGCCAATTTCTTTTATGGAATTGTCAGATTATATAGGTCAACCATGCAAGACAATGCTTGCATTCGAATTTTTTCCAAAAAAACCGCAAACGCTTGAGCTAAAAAAAATTTCGCAAGCACTTAAAAAAAATGGTTTTTTGCTTGAACTGGAAACGCCTGTTTTTGTGGGCGTGCTGGTTGAAAACACCCGCGCCAGCATTTTTTCCAGCGGAAAAATAATGGTCAAAGACACGCGAAAAAAAGAGCTTGCGCAAAAAATTGCGAAAAAAATTGTGGAGGCAATAAAAAACTGAACCGGCTGGTTTGCACATTTTTCCAAGAAACCACTTCACTTACCGTTTCTTTTCACCAAAAGCCCTTTTTCGTTCAAATAATTGTACACAGAGTTTGCAGCGTGCGCGCCCTCGGCGGCAGAAACAATTCCCTGTTTCCATTCGGTGTCAACGCAGTCACCTGCCGCAAAAACGCCTTCAGTACTGGTACGCGAATAGCGGTCAATTGGTATTTCTTTTTTTTCATTGATGTTGACTCCAAGCCCCTGTGCAAGCTCTGTCTGCGGGTTGTGCCCGACTTCAATGAAAACCCCCTGCACTATAAGCTCTTTTCCGTTTTTTAAAATTACTTTTTCCACTTTTTCCTTTCCTGCAATTTCTTTCACTTCAACCCCAATGAGTACTTTTATGTTTTTTCTCTGTGCAATGCGCGTGCCATTGATTGGCTCTGGGTGGAAACTGGAGCGCACAAGAACTGTAACGCTTTTTGCGTGCTCGCTGAGCAAAAGCGCTTCTTTTGCAGCAGAATCGCTTCCGCCAACCACTACAACGTCTTTTCCCTTGAACAAGAAGGCATCACATGTCGCACAATAAGATACCCCCCGGTTTTCAAACTCTTTTTCCCCCGGCACGTTAAGGTTTTTTCGGGTTGTGCCGGTTGCAAGAATTAATGTTTTTGCCTCTATTTCTTTGCCCTCCATTGTTTTTGCAAAAAACTTTCCCTCTCTTTTTTTTTCAATTGATTCAATCTGGTCTTCCCAGAATGGAATGTTGTAATATTCCACGTGTTCCTTGAATTTTTGCATCAAATCGTAGCCCGAAAGGCTTTTGTAGCCAGGATAGTTTTCAACAACATGGGTAGTGATGATTAAACCGCCCCAGACGTTTCCAACAATCAGTGTTTTCAGGTTAAACCTTGCACAATAAATTGCGGCGCTCAGGCCCGCAAAACCTGCGCCAACAACGAGAACGTCGAATTTTTCCACCATTCAAAAACCATTTTTCACTATTCTATGTAAAAACAATTGCTGATGGGATTATTAAAGTTTTGGAAAAATATGATTTTAAAGAAGTTTTTTTTATTGTATTCAAAAGTATATGCGTATTATTGATGACATGTTTGAAATGCCGCTTCTGACGTAATATTTACAGAGGTGGTTTTTCATGGAATATTCGGCTATTGATTCGCATAAGGAAAGTGTTCAGGTTCACAGGATTGATGAGGATACCAATCCTGTTTTGAGGGAGCGATATCCTACTATAGCAAACTGAATAAATATTTGAACATTATTGCAGTTTGCAGGGTATGCAAATGGTCATAATTTGTTCAATTACTTTTTCCATTTGCTATACTCAACAGGGTTTGGAGAGGCTTCTTGTTGGAGTTCGTGGGTCGGTGTGTGTTTTGGAAACTTGTTCTACAAGTTATCCGATATATGATTTTTTGGTGGGTAATGGAGTTGAGGTGAAGGTTGCTTCGTCTTCGCAGCCCACAACAAAACCTTTTGCCCTATAGTATCGGCTTTGCCTTTTCGCTTTTTTTTAAAACGCCTGATTTCGTCAGGTAAATTCGTTTTATAGTGACGCGGTCTTGGTCGTTGAAGTGAAAAACCACAAGCTACAAGAATCCGCCACACGTGCTGAGGAACGAAAGTCACGCCAAACTTTTTTTTAATAAGTTCTCGCACTTCTTTGGTGTCCCACAAACCAGAGTTTGAATGAGGGACACCGCGTTCAAGTTCTTTCACCAATTGACTGCGCTGCCTTGATGACAAAGCCGGTTTTCGACCAGGCTGTTTAACTGTGTTCTTGCCATCAAGCCCTTTCTCCTCAAACCGCCACAAATACTTATGAACAGTGCGCCGGGGAATACGCACAAGCTCTGCAATCTTATCAATGCTTTTACCACTTTTCCTATGCAAAGCACACAATAACCGCAACTTTGGCCTTCTACCATTTTCTTGTTTATAAAGTTGCTCCAGTTTTGCCTCACTTACCCGGGGCAAAAAATCATCTCCACTCGAAAGATTCCAAGACATAAAAACTACCAATACAATAACAACAGAAGAAGAATATAAATGTTCACAAAACAAAGATATTAGCTATTATATGTTTTGCACTACAAATTAATTGAATGGAAAAAAAACCCGTTTATCGGATTCTTTTTGGAAAAATCGGAAAAATGAAAAAAGTGCTGAGCCAAGTTGAAATAGCTGATTTTGGAAAAAAATTTGACAGGTTTGTTGATGACCCCGACAATTGGAACGGCGACCTGTTTGTTCTCTTAATGAATGGAAAACAAGTGCAAGGATGCATCAATTATTGCCTGGACAAAGCTTTTGGCCCGCGGGGGGTTACAATAGAAAATATGCTGTCAAAAAACAGGAAAACCAGCAGCCATTTCAGAGAAAGCCACCAAAATTGGTCAATTGCAAGAGAATTAATTGCACAAATAGTTAGATTTCACAAAGCAAACGTAGTCGTATTTGGACACCCAATTAGCCTGTCTGGAAGCACACTAATCAAAGAAATGGTGGATGAAGGACTTTTAGAAGGCACACAACCCGTGCTCGTGCCCACAAAAAAACTCAAACCACGCTTGCATGTGCAAAGCACCCAAAATTAAGCCGTTGCAAAAAAAATTTTCATTTTATACGTCCAAAAAAACAGGAGTTGCACTTTAACTTCAATGTTGGCAGGCAGGCTTACCAAATGCTCTGTTTTTGGCGTCCTGGTCGGGAGTCGAACCCGAATCAAGAGCTCCGGAGGCTCTTATGCTGTCCATTACACCACCAGGACAAACTGTTCAACAAACCAATTTGCAAAAATGCCTTGAAAAATTTTTCTAAAAATCAGTCTGACGCAATGTCTTCTATTTGAACTTCAAAGCCGTGCTCTACAATTTCTTTTGGCGAAATTTTGAGCACCGAAAAATCGTCCCCACCACCTGCATAGACAACTTCTTTTTCCAAGACTTTCCTGTCAACGAGCGTTTTCACGCCGTAAATGCTTACTGGTGGAACGCTGCCGGCCT
>JACPKT010000085.1 GCA_016186855.1 Candidatus Iainarchaeum sp.
TGACCAGCTTGTAAGTCTTTCAAATGGAAAACAAATTGAGGCTTCAAAATTGCTGGATGGGTTTTTTGGCGATTCAGTGCTTGGGGAAAAAGAACTTTTCGGAAAAGAGCAATTTGAAGTGCTTAGCGGGGTAGGGGAAAAATTTTGTTACTCAAATGCAATTGTTTCCAAAGTATTCAAAAGGCGTTACTCTGGCAAAGTCATTGGGTTAAAAACACGGAAAGGCTTTTTTTTAACAGTAACTCCAAATCACCCTGTTGCAATTTTTAATAAAAACGGGGAAATTGAATTTGTTGAAGCCGGCAAAATTGGAGAGGGGCGCATTTCAATAATCCCGGAAAAATTACCAATTCACGTAAAAGAACAGGTTTCAAAAGAAAAAATTGTTGTTTTGGCGGATTTGCTTGCTGATGGCCATATTGCCCAAAGGAATGTCCAGTTCAAACTCAGAAGGCAATTTAAAATACAAAAAATACAGCGTGACAGTTCAAATGCTGGTTTAAATTTTACTAAAAGGGCCGATGGTTTAAACACAAGGATTGATTTAAACTCTGCTGAATTTGTAAGGTGGCTTTGCAAAATTGGTGCAGTTGCTGATGGGAAAAAATCAATTCCGCCGATTGTTTTTGACCAAACCAAGGAATCAATTGAACTTTTTATAATGAATTATATTTCTTTGGATGGCCACGTAAACAAGAATGGCCAATTTGAAATTCTTTCAAAAGAGCTAATAAATGACCTTATTTCTTTGCTTTTAAAAATTGGCATTAAGGCAAATTATAGGCCCCGTTTTGATACTGGTTTTAAGAAAGGAAACTTGCAGCCGCGAATAACGTTCCAAGATATAGGGTTTGCAAAAAAATATTTTAAGCAAACAGCAAACCCTGTGCATAGGCAAAATTTGGAAAATTATTTAAAAAAGACTTCATTTCACCACGTTACTTTTGATGATGTTGTTCCTGTTAGTTTTTCATTGCTTGAAACTTTTAGAAATAAAATCAGTGTGTCTAAAACAAAAGTCCACCCGGAGTATTATTCATTAAACGAAAAAATCAGGTCGGCAAAACAGCCCACAAGGGATTTTTTGAAGGTAATTGTTTCAAAATTCCTGAGTTTTACCAACGACCCAAAATTATTTGGTTTAAGGGATGCTGTTGAGGGGACATTTTCTTTTGATGAAATAATTGAGGTATCCGCAAAAGATTATGACGGGGCAGTTTACAACATGACTACGTCAACTGGAACTTATTTGGTTAACAATGTGCTTACCCACAACTCCGGCGGCCTTGGCACTCCTCCGCATTTGAGAGTCGAGCCCGGCCTTATTCATAAAAGCAGCGGCGGGGTCTTGTTTGTTGACGAGATTGCAACCCTTTCACTGAAATCGCAGCAGGAGCTGCTTACTGCAATGCAGGAAAAAAAATACCCCATTACTGGCCAGAGCGAGATGAGTTCTGGTGCAATGACCCGCACTGAACCAATTCCGACTGATTTTGTTTTGGTTGCTGCAGGAAATTACGAGGCGCTTGAAAAAGTGCACCCTGCCTTGCGTAGCAGGATTCGCGGTTACGGCTATGAAGTGTACATGAACTTGGACATGCCTGACACTAAAGAGAATCGGGAAAAGATTGTTCAGTTTGTTGCACAGGAAGTGAAAAAGGACAGCAAGATCCCGCACTTTTCAGCGCAGGCTGTGAAGGAAATAATTTTTGAGGCAAAAAAGCGCTCTGGAAGAAAGGGCAAGCTCAGCTTAAAGCTTCGAGACATTGGAGGCCTCATCCGGGCTGCTGGCGACATTGCCAAAGAAAAAGGGCACCAGTTAGTGCGAGAAGAAGACGTGTTTGAGTCAAAAATGAGTGCAAAAACCTTGGAGCAGCAGATGGTTCAGAAAATGCTTGAAGAAAAAAAAGATTACGATGTTTACAAGTTTGAAGGCAGCATGGTTGGAAGGGTTAACGGTCTTGCGGTTACAGGTGAGGGGGATGCGGGCCTGATTTTGCCGATTGAGGCAGAGGTTGCACCTGCTTCAAGCAAGGCAGAGGGCCGCACAATTGCAACCGGAAAGCTTGGGGAAATCGCAAAAGAGGCAGTGCAGAACGTTTCTGCCCTGATAAAAAAACTGAGTGGAAAAGACATTTCAAACTATGATGTGCACATCCAGTTTTTGCAGTCCTATTCTGGCGTGGAGGGGGATTCCGCGTCAGTTAGCGTTGCAACTGCCGTCATTTCTTCCCTTGAAAAAATCCCCATAAAGCAGTCGCTTGCAATGACTGGCAGCCTTAGCATTAAAGGGGAGGTTTTGCCTGTCGGTGGCATTACCGCAAAAGTTATGGCTGCAATCAGTGCCGGCTTTAAGGAAGTGGTTATCCCAAAATCAAACTTTGACGACCTTGTTTTAACGCAAGAACAGCACTCTAAAATAAAAATTCTTCCCGTGGAAAAATTGCACGAGGTCTTAGAGCACGCTTTTGAAAAGAGTCCGCGAAAGCAAAAATTCATTAAAAGCCTTGAAAAAATCCTTTCATTCGACATTTCAAACGTTCTCAAAAAAGGAATTGAAAAGGTTTTGGGATAAGTTGGGAAAAAAGCAGCCTGTTTAGTTGGCCAAAAGTATCCTGCCTTTTTTTAGCACGAATTTTTCTTTTGTCACAGTGATTTTTTCTTTTGTTTTGTGGTTGTTGTACTCTATTGATTTTTTGTTTTTTGAGACTGCTTCGACTTTTCCAATCCATTTTCCTTGCTTGTCGTAGACTGGCAGGCCAATCAAGAGTCTTGTGACCCTGCGCTGGACATCAAGCACTGTTGAAACCCTGTATGCCATGAATGCAATTATTATGCTAATGAACACGTTTATTGCAAAGAACTCGGTTCCAGCAAAAGGCTCTCCTATCAGGACCCTTCTGCCAGAATCAGCTATGAACCAGAAAAGTGCTGTTGCGATCGCGCTCAAAAAATATTTTCTGATGTAAAATGCTTTTTTTAGCTGGATTGCGTCAATGCTTTTTCCTGCCACAAATGCAAGCGCGGAAATTGCAGTGAAGTTGATTATTTGTTCGGCTGCAGTTGCAACTTGTGAAAAAATTCCTTGCTCTGGGTTTGAAGTGAATGCAAGGAAAGACGCGTAAAGGCCGAGGATGAAGACAAAAATTGTTGAAAGGTAAAAAGGAAAGCTAACGCGCTGCAGTGAAATCGAATTTGTGAGGCTTGAAATTGTCTCTGCAATGGTTTTCTCTAACCCAGTGCCTTTTAATATTAAATACACTCCAACAATGATTGACATGGATTGAATGAAAAGCCTTTCAAGTCCGAGAAAAAAAAGGGCGCCCCACAAGAGAATGACTGCGCCCGGCACCAAAAAAACAATTCTTGCGATTTCCGGGTCAGAAATTGCTTCCTTTAATGAGTAAAAAATTCCTTCAACTTCTTTTGCCTGTTTTACGATTACTACCTCTGTTGAAATAACCGGTGCCCGTGCCTGCAGTAGGGGCAAAAGCTGTTCGTCTTCTGCACCGTCTGTTACCAGAATAAATGCATCAGCCGGAAATTTTTCCAGAACATAATCGAGTTGTTCGTTTATTTTTTTGTCTGATTCAAAACCTAGCTTGCTTACGCCTGTGAGGGTTGCAATTTCAGTGTTTTTAAAAAAAGGCCTTATTTCGTCAAATTTTTTCACAGCTGCAAACATGGCGTTCACGTCACTGTCAGCGGGGTCTGAGAGTGCAAGTTTTGCGCCAGCATTGAGGTTTTCCTGTCTGCCAATAACTGGCCCAATTACGTTTGCTTTTTTTCCAAGGTCGTTGTCCCGATCAATGCAGACTACCAAAACGCTTTCAAACCTGCTCATTTTTATCCCAGACCAAAAATCTTATGAATTATTATTGGTTTCTTATAATTAAAATATACTTGTCGGGTGATTAAAAACCTTTTTTTTTGGTGAAATTTTGGAGCACGAGCACGAGAAGGAAATCCACCCCAAAGAGCAAACAGGGCATTTCGCTAAAGAAGCTGTGCCCGGCGAAAAGCACGGTGAAAGGGAGCAGAAGGCTAAAACCTGGATTTTTGTCGGAATAGTAGTGGCTATAATTCTGACGGCAGTGGTTTTTTTCCAAAACATCGAAGAAATTTTTTCAAA
>JACPKT010000002.1 GCA_016186855.1 Candidatus Iainarchaeum sp.
CCTCGAAGATTTTGAGCTCGAGTACACAAAAATTAGCCCCACGGGCATGGTCACACTGCTCTTTGAAAAAGACAACATCACCAAAATAACACAAATGCCGGACAAAATAATGCATTTGGATTCTGCCCCAATAACAGAAGAAGAATTCAAAGAACTTGCCCAGACAGTTGCAGAAAACGGATTTTTCAATTTATCAGCAGATGAATACGGCGAGTTTTCCGACGACAACGGCCCCACAATAGTTCTTGAGGCAAAAAGCAGTGGAAAAGAAAAAATTGTCTCATGCCAAGCTAACTGCCCAATACAGGTCACAATAATAACGCAAAAAGCAGAACAAATAGTTAAATAAAAAAACGAAAGGATTAACAAATTGGTAGCAAGTAAAATGAATTTATGTTTCATTTGCCAATTTGTTAGTTTGCAATCCGTATATTCCCTGCTTTTAGCAGGGCGATAATATGAAGATAATTTTGGATTACAATAAAAAAATGATTCTTCCCAAAACAGAAAAAGCGGTTCTAATGCAAGAAATAATTAAGAGGAACAAAAGCATTATACCTGCCTGCGACCTTCAAACATTCAGTGAACTGGAGGACTTGGTGGAAGCAACTTTTGACATAGAAGAAGTAGGCGGCTACAAAATAGGCTTTTCGCTTGCTTTAAGGTACGGGCTAAGCAAGGCAGTTTCAACAATCCGCGAATACACTTCAAAGCCAATAATTTACGACCATTCCTGACACTGGAAGAATTTTTGCAAGTGTATGCAAACAAAACGGGGTTGATGCGGTAATTTTATTCCCTTTCAGCGGGCCAAAAACTGCTTTCACCTGGATTTTGGCAGCGCAAAAAGAAGGCCTTGGCGTGATTGTGGGCGCTGAAATGACACACCAAGAATTTTTTTCCACAGAAAAAGGATACATTGACGAAAGCGCGCCTAAAAAAATTTTCGAACTGGCTGCAAGCACAGGGGTCACAAATTTTGTGGTGCCTGCAAACAAGCCGGAAAAAATTTTAAAATACCGAAAATTTTTTGAAGAATAAAAAATTAACCATGTCCTTTTTGCACCGGGCTTTATAACACAAGGAGGAAATTATTCAGACACGACAACAGCCCTTGGAGAGCGCTGGCACGCGATAATCGGCAGGGCTATTTTTGAGGCAAAAGACAAAAGAAAAGCTGCATTAGAGATTGCGAAAAAACTCAAATAAGGTTTAAAAAACACAACCATTTATTATATGGCCAAAATGACCGTTAAAGAATTTTTCCTGAAATTGAAGGCAAAAGTTTTGGACATCGAGGCAAAAAAACTTGTGTGCATACTAAACGAAAAAGACGCAAAAGACCTTGGAATAATTGCGCTTGAAAGAATTCAAATTGTCAACCAAAAAAACAAGAAAAGTATCCATGCCGTAGTAGACACTACCCAGTCAATCGTAAAAAACGGCGAGCTCGGCCTCTTTAAAGATGTCGCAAAAGCTCTCAAAGCAAAAAACGGCACAATTTTAAACGCAGGAGCCCAAGCCCGGCCAAAAAGCATTTCATACATCAAGGCAAAACTTGACAGAAAAAAACTTTCAGAACAGCAAATAAAAGAAATAGTGCAGGACATAAGTACAAACAGGTTAAGCGATGTTGAAACAACTGCTTTTGTGACAAGCGTTTACACAAACGGCTTTGATTTGAAGGAAACAGTTGCAATGACGAAAGCACTTGCACAAAGCGGTCAAAAAATTTCTTTCACCACTTCCAAAAAAGTTGTGGACAAGCACAGCGTTGGCGGAACAAACGGTAGAACAACACTTGTGATAGTCCCAATAATTGCCTCAAGCGGCTTGCTGATACCTAAAACAAGTAGCAGGACAATCACTTCAGCTTCAGGCACAGCAGATGCAATGGAAGTGCTTGCTCCGGTGAATCTTTCAATCTGGCAAATAAAAAAAATAACGCAAAAAATAGGAGGAGCGATTGCCTGGGGAGGCGCAGTCGACCTTGCGCCAGTGGATGACAAAATAATCAAAATAGAGCACCCCCTTTCCCTTGACCCGCACGGACAAGTGATTGCATCAGTCATGGCAAAAAAATTTTCAGCAGGCGCAAAGTATGTGTTAATTGACTTGCCTGTAGGGCCAGAAATGAAAGTAAAAACACTAAAACAGGCAAAAATAATGTCAAAAAAATTTGCTGCCGTTGGAAAAGAGCTTGGCATAAAAGTAAAAACAGTGACAACCAAAGCCAACAGTCCCAGCGGAAAAGCCTTCGGCCCTGCACTTGAAGCAAAATATGCATTGGAAGTTTTGGAAGGAAAATTTTTTGACAACTTTGCAGAAAAATGCATCAAGCTTTCAGGAGAACTCCTTGAACTGGCAGGTGCGCAAAAGCGCGGAAAAGGCTACAATGCGGCACTGCAAATGCTCGAAAGCGGAATGGCGCTGCAAAAAATGCGGCAAATTATCAAAGCACAGGGCGGGAGAACTTTTTCTTCAAGCCAAATCAAAAGTGCACCTTTTAAAAAAACTTTTTTTGCACAAAAAAACGGAAAAATAAAACAGATTCATGTAAGAAAATGCACCTCCATTGCCCGCGCAAGCGGAGCACCAACAGACAAAAAAGCAGGTTTGTTCCTAAAAGTTGAAAACAGTGGAACTGTTATAAAAGGCCAGCCAATTTTTGAAATATATGCGCAGAACCAGCAAAAACTTCTTGTAGCCGCAGCTATTGCAAAACAATTAAACCCAATTGAAATAAAATAGTGAGCTGCATTAAAGGCCTATTCAAATATTTTTTCAAATATTTCCACAAAATCCGCTGATTCAACGAGGTAAACTTTTGAGTTGCTTTGCCTTAGTTTTGAAACAGTTTCTTCAAACTCTTTTTTGTCCATTTTGGTGCGCGTTTTAAAAAAACTGAAAGAATTGTGCAGAGCGTTTCTAAGGTTTTTGTTCTTGTACCTAAAAACCTGCTTCAAAAAATGCTCAAAAAGCCCCTGCCTTTTAATTCTTGCAACATTTTTTTTCCGCAAAAGCCGTATCATTGTGGAAAAAGCAGACGGCTTTGGGAAAAAGTTTTCAGGGGAAATGTTTCCAACCAAGACCTCTGAGTCAAAATAATAGTCTACAAGCACCGCAATCGGGCAAAACTCTTTAAAGCCGGGCCGTGAAAGGCATTTGTCCACAAATTCCCTCTGAAAAACCATTACCCCAAGCTCAAAATCGTGAGAAAGCAGTTTAAACATCATCTGGGAAGAAATGGTGTAAGGCGGAAGTGAAACCACTTTGTTGAACCCTTGAAGCTGGTGTTCCAAAAAGTTTCCGCCAAAAACCCTTAATTTTCCCAAAGAAATTTCTTTTGAAAAATTTTGCAAAAGCAGCCCAAAAAGCTTGTCATCAAGCTCGAAAGCCACCACTTTTGAGCTGGACAAAAGCGCCCTGGTCAAAAAACCAGTGCCCGCGCCGATTTCAAGAACTACATCCTTTTCATCAAGCTGCGCGGCTTCAACCATTTTTTTCAGCAAACTTTCGCTTATAACAAAATTCTGGGCCTTTGCCCTGCTTGGGGCAAAAGAATATTCTGCCATCAGTTTATTCAGTTCTTGGAATAAATCCATAAAAAAAACTGTTGCGCCAGTTTGCAACGCATACATGTGCCATTTTCAATGGCACGATAATAGGCATATACTTTTGAATTACCATAAAAAAACCAAAAACATAAAAATGAATATTTGTACAAACTGCAAAAAAAAACACTGTTCAATATTTTCTGAACCTGTGCCTTTCAAACCCGCTTTTTTGCGGTGAGACAGGTGGCCTAACAAAAAGGTAATGCTTTTCGTCTTCGCCTGAAATCTCTTCAGTTATCCTTTTCACCAGCATATGGACAACATCGGGCATCATGTGCACCTTTTTTTTTATGTCGTCAAAACTTTTGAACGGCTCTGATTCGCGCACTTTCAATATTTCAAACAAGTGTTTTTTCCCAAGGCCAGACAATAGCTCTAGCTGGTGCCGCTTCAAGGTAATTGGCCTAGAGGTGTTAAAAAAATCCACAAACTGCTGTTCTTTCTGCAAAACAATTTTTTCAACCATATTTTCAAGCTCTGAAACTGCAGATGAGGTCAGCTCGTTGAAAGAAACCCTCCTTTTAATGTATTCAACCTTGTCCCTGCTGTCTTTTCCTATTAAAACTGTTTCACCCACCTTCAGTTCGACTCCTGTTTTTGGGATTACTTCAAGCAAAGTAAAATAATCAGTTCCAAGCACCAGTGCAACCGGCTCACTTTTAAAGCCAGTGCTTCTACCGTGAGGCAAAAAATCCAGAACCATAGCTTGCTCTTCTGCTTTCATTTCAAACTAACTCCGTCCAAAAAAAATTATTTCAAATAGCTTTTGACAATTTCAAGGATTTCTTTTTTCTTCTGCTCGTCAATAGTCACATCACTTGGAACCAAAAGAGCAAGCGTTTCTTCGTCCTCTGGCACAATGTCGGCAATTTTTATTACAGTTTTTTCATCAAGGAAAGAAAGCTTTTTGAGGTCTTCTGTCAACTTTTTTGCCTTGGCTGGAGAGAGCCTTACAAACTTTTTCACATACTCTTTTGCAAGGTTTTGCTCATAGGTTGGCTCAACGCCTTTCTCGTTTTTTTCAAGCCTTGCATTCAAAATCTCTTTCACATCAGCCAAAAAAACATACTGTTTTGAATTGATTTTTTTCCCAAACATATCATGCGCCCCCAAGCAAATCCAAATGAGCCGAATTGACAACCAGAGTCCTCAAAGAATTTCCCTGCATTACCAGAACCTTATGGCATTTTCCCTGCATTCCAACAACTTTCCCAGACAACCCTTGAAACCTTCTGTGCGGCATTCCATCCTGAACAGAACTGTTTATATTGACCACTACCCGATCGCCCAAATCAAAAGAACTCAAAAATTTATTCACCGTAACGCGCTTGTCGTTTGAAAACAAGTGCCTTGTCTTTGCCCGCACACCCTTTGCTTTCTTGTTAGTCATTCTCACCACTATCCAAAACAAAAGCCATTAATTAATTATTGAAAGGAAAAAGTTTTAATAGGTTAGTTAAAGAACAAAAATATGAGCAAAACTGCTTTAATGGCATTCGAACGCTTTGTCTGCGGCCCGCTTGAAAACAACGTTTTTCTGGCATTAGACGAACAAAAAAAGGTTGGCGCAATAATCGACCCGGCACTTGGAAGCAACGTAGCCCTAAAAATGGCAAAAGAGATTGGAATAAAAATTCAATTAATTTTAAACACCCACGGCCACCCTGACCACACAATAGAGGACGCGTTCATCAAAAAAGAAACCGGGGCAAAACTTGCAATCCACAAATTGGATGAGTACAGGCTGAAAGAAAATTCAAAAATCGTCACCCCATACATTCAGGCAGAGCACCAGCTTGTAAAGGCTGACCAAAATTTGAAGACGGTGAAATCTTCAAAATTGGCTCTTTTGAACTAAAAGCTATCCACACTCCCGGCCACACTGAAGGCTCAAGCTGCTTTTTTGAAAAAAAGCAAAAACTGCTTTTCTCGGGCGACACAATGTTCAAACACACACATGGGCGCGTAGACCTTGCAGGCGGCAACGCAAAACAAATCAGCGAAAGCCTCAAAAAACTCTACAATTCACTCCCAAACGACACACAGGTTTTTCCCGGTCACGGCGAATTCACAACACTTGGTGCAGAAAAATGGATTGAAGACTTCTGAATTACAACAACGAAAAGATTCGCAATAAAAATTCAAAACAATTATTGGTTAATTATTGTAACACTAACTACCACAATATCAGAATAAAAATTTCCGTTTGAACTGCGCCCAAATACTGTGGAATCAACGCTCTCACCCATTCCAACATTTGGAGTGTAGGCTATCAGGGGATAATTGCCCAAATCAATAGTACCCA
>JACPKT010000114.1 GCA_016186855.1 Candidatus Iainarchaeum sp.
TCCTTGCGGGCGCAGTGAAAAGTGGCTGTGCGTTCCACAATGCAGGGCTTGTTTCGGCTCAGCGGGAAACAGTTGAAGACCTTTTCAGAGAGCGCGTCCTAAAAATTGTGTGCGCCACTTCTACATTGGGGGCTGGAATTAATATGCCTGCTTACAGAGTAGTTATTCCAACCCTTTATCGGTTCAGCGGAAACAAAAGTCAGAGGATTCCAGTGAGAGAATATAAGCAGCTCTGTGGCAGGGCCGGGAGGCCGCGTTTTGATTCTGAAGGGCAGTCAATTCTGTTTGCCAGTTCTTCCATGGAGGCAGTTGAATTGTTTGAAACTTATGTTGACGGGGAAATTGAGGGAATTTATTCAAAGCTTGGAATAGAGCCTGTGCTACGCACGCACCTGCTTTCAGCAATTGCCACAAATTTTGTCTTTGACCTTGCGTCAATGGAAGAGTTTTTTTCCAAAACGTTTTATGCTCACCAGTTTAGGGATTTGAAAGAGCTTTTCAGAAAGCTTTCAGGCACTTTGAAAGAATTGCAGGAAATGGGTTTTGTAAAAAGCACTGGCAAAAAAATTTTTGCGACCCCTTTGGGAATGCGGGTGAGCGAGCTTTTTTTGGACCCTGTTTCAGCAGACAAAATCATCAACGGACTGAAAAAAAACCGTTTTTTTGAGCTTGCGTATTTGTACTTGCTTGCGGACACTGGAGAGTTTTCACCGCGTTTTACTGTTCCAAAAAAGCGCGAAGCAGAAGTTTGGGAAAAACTGTCAGAGCAAAAAGAATTATTGCCCGTGAATGTTGAACAGGAAATGTTTTTTGACCATGCAATGCTTGAAAAATTCAATTCAGCACTGCTTTTAAGCGAGTGGTTAAACGAAACGCGGGAAGAAATAATTTTAAAAGAATTCAATACCGCTCCAGGCCTGCTTCGCTCAAAGCTTTTGATATGCGACTGGCTGTCTTATTGTGGCAGCGAACTTGCAGTCCTTTTAAACTTGAGCAGTCATTCTGCAAGGCTGAATTTGTTGCGAAAGCGGTTAAAAAAAGGCGTGAAATCAGAGCTTGTTTTTTTGACAGAGCTTGCAGGAATTGGCCGCGTGCGCGCCCGCAGGCTATACAATGCAGGAATTCGGACAATTGCAGACGTGAAAAAAACGGATGTAGTGGATTTGCAAAAAATTCTCCCGCCACAGGTTGCAAAAAAAGTGATGGAGCAACTAAAACAGGCCTGAAAATTCCAGAGTTTTTAGCGCATTTGTGCCAGTTCTTTTAAGAGGCCTGCTTTCTGGTCTTCCAAATTTTTAATCGCAGCATTTGTTTGAGCTTGCATATTTTTCAAATCAAAACCCAATTGTTGACCCAAGTCGATTAATTTTCTGATTTCGGTAACATATTCTGTTAAAGCCTCCAGCCTTTTATTGAATAGTGCTCTTCTCTCAGCCAAATTGAATTCATCTTTGGCTTCGGAAGCCCCTTTTGCAAATTGTTTCCTCTCTAATTCAATTTTTTGATTATTTGAAAGTTCCTGCATTAATGGAATTAAATTTGTTTTTTGAAAATCAAGGAGCGAAAACTTTCCTGCTTTGATGGCCGCATCAAGCACCTGCAAAACATTTTTTTCTTTAATGTGTCGTTGGAGTATACTATGCTCGTTTTCAATAAGAACCTCTGGAAATTCACGTGATTTAAGGCTTCTTAGGCGTTCTTGACTGCTTGTTATTCTTTTGGTCATTTCAACAATTGCTTGTTGAATGCTCAACCCTTCAAAAACAAGCATCCCGAGGACTCGTGAATGCGGTTTTCTCAAATCAACAGTTGGCGTCCCTCTTCTGCCTATGAGTTTCAACTTAACTCTTTGAACAAATTTTCTTAAACGCCCACTTTTTGCCATAATAGGTTATTTCATTTGAATTTAATATTCCTTTCTGAACTCATGCCATTTCGTCGACGATTTCTTTTTCTATCGCGTCCTTGATTTTTTTTGCGTCAAAGCCGAGCTTGATGAGCGTGCTTTGGCCTTTGAATCCTTTTCCGGAGTTTGTCGTGAAGATGAGGCCGTACATTTCGAGCTCGGAAACGTATTCGCGGTACCAGCGCGTGCTTACAGGGCCGTTTTTTGACTGGTTTGCAATGCTTTCGTATTCTTTGTAGACTTCGCCTGAAAAAAGAGTTCCTTCCTCGGTTTTTCCAGTGAGTGTTTTTATTCCTTGTTTTTGCAGTGAAAGATTTGAAATTGCCAAAAGCACCAGCTGTTGTTGTTCTGGAAGAGTGCTGATCATGTTCAGGATTATTTCTTCTTCTACCTTTTTTTTTGCGCGGCGCACTTCTTGGTCAGTTACGTGTTCAAGAGAGCGCTGGTCGGCTATTTCGCCTGCGCGAAGCAAGAGCATCAGTGCAGTTCTTGCGTCTCCGGATTCTTGGGCTGCAATTGCCGCCGAAAGGCTTATTGCTGACTCGTGAACCACGTTTTCTTTGAAAGCCTTTTTTGACCTTTGCAAAATTATTTCGCTCAATTCTTTTGCGTTATAGGGGGGGAAAACCATTTCGTGCTGGCAAAGGCTGCTTTTTGTCCGAGGCTCGAGGCGGTCTTTGAACACGAGGTTGTTGCTTATCCCGATTATTGAAACGCTCCCGTTGACTATTTCGTCATTTGCCCGGTTAAGAGAATAAATCAGGTCGTCAAGGTCTTTTATTTTGTCGACTTCGTCAAGCACGACTATTAGTTGTTTTTTTTTCCCGGCAAATTCGAGCACTTTTTCGTAGATGAAAGATGCTGAAAAGCCCAAAAAGTTTTCCTCTGGGAAAAAATCTTTCACAATCTTTATCAGGGCACGGTATTTGCTTGAATGATTCCTGCAATTAATGTATGTCACTTCTACAGGAATGTTTTTTGCACCAGCAAATTCTATTAGCTCTTGGGTTACTTTTTTTGTAACGCTTGTTTTGCCGGTGCCTGATTTTCCATAGATGAAAATGTTGTCTGCTTTTTTTCCCTTTATTGTTTGTGCAAGGATTGTGCTTATTTCTTCTATTTGTTTTTGCCTGAATGGAAGCTCTCTTGGGATAAAGTGCGGGGTCAGCATGTTTCTGTCTAAGAAAACGGTTTCTTTTGAGAATTCTTTTTCAAAAATACTTTCTGCAAGCAAAAAAACAACCCCGTAAATTGTAGTAAGGCATTTGTGTTAAAAGAAATTGGAGTTGTGGAATAAAACTGCTTCCACTAATATTTTTTGCTTTTCATACCAGTGCTTTTATGTAGAGGTTTGGTTATTTTGGCGTGGAAAGTGCAACAAATATGTTTAAATTGTAGTTGGAGTCATATTTCTATTTACAATTCACTTTTTTTTGGAGGGTGGTAAAGTGGCCTTTTTGGAAAAAATTGTTGGCAAAAAAGAAGAGTTAGACATTGAAGAGTATTTGAACAACATTGATGTTGAGGAAGAATCCCTTTACGAGGATGCCGATGCATACGTAAAGCCGATATCGCTTAATTCTGAAGTGGAAAAAGATTTGGTCTTGGAGGAAGCAAAAGCAGGCAACATTATAATCCTAAACATTGCCGACCTGTCAAAAAGAAACTCCATTAAATTAAGGGAGTTGATAACTGACATCAAAACAGGCATTTCAGGAATTGACGGTGACATGGCAAGGCTTTCAAATGACCGCGTGCTGATAACCCCAAGCAGGGTAAAAATAGTCAAAAGAAAGGAGCCTGCATAAAAACAGGCCTTTCCGTCAATTTATAAATTTTTATTTTAAAAATGCGCGAAATGGTTTCAAAAAATTCCAAAAACTTTTTAGCACTGCTTTCTGAAACACTTAATGAACTAAAGCAACCGCAAGCATGGGTTGATTATTCCAAAAAAGCTTTTTTGGAAGTGGCTTTTCTTTTTAAAGCCGCCATGAAAAGTTTTTCGATAAAAAAAATTGATTTGCCGTTTGTTTTTTTGCTTTTGGCCATATTTTTTTTTCTTGCAGTTGTTTTGGGAATAATATAGCGGTGTTTTTTTTTGAGTGATTTTGGGTTGTTGGCGAGTGAGCGCGAGTCAGTGCCACTGTTGGTGGCGCGAATTTACCAGTGAAGTTCGTGAAATTGCAACGCCAGTGCCAGCGTAGCTGGCACAAATTCGTCAACGCAATTTGGCGTTGTTGTCAGAGGAATATGCCACAATTTCGAAGCCAGTGCCACTGAAAGTGGCACAAATTCGCCAGCGGAATTTGCCGCTGTGTTAAGCATATTCGAGCAGGCTTTTTTGCGATTTTTTTTCGTCTGTGAAAAGTGATTTCACTTCTTGTTCAATGAGGTCAATCCTTTGCCTTAAATAGTTGCTTAAACCGTATTTTGAGACAATTTTTTTTGCTATTTCGAGGTATTTTATTACCGAGCCGTGCGCTATTGTTAGGATTATGTTTCCTTTTTTGCATTTGGTGCACTCGCCTTTTAGCGGGATTCTTCTGTATTTTGCATTGCATTTGGTGCATCGAAAGTTTTGCCTTGAAAAAGAGCGCGCGTTCCCGGTAATGTCAGGCAAAAAATGGGACACCAGATGATTTTGGTCCGTCGTCAAAAATGCTTGTAGAGTGAGTGAAGTAAAAGCCAGAGTATTGTTCTTGTGTTCCAAGCTTGTCCTGCACCCTGTTTATGCCGTCAACTTGGGGTGGGGTGAATTTTTGGCTTTGCTCGTAGAGGGAAAGCGGATACTCGCTGCATGTCTCTATTTCGTATGCTTCGTCGTCAATTTCTGTGGGGTTGATGACTGTTGTGAAAACAAGGGGCGCGTCCATTCTTCCGCCTCGGCTTTCGGGAAGATAGCTTTCAGAAAAATTTAGGAGCGCGTCCATTAAAAGCATTATTGAATCCTGGTCTCCGTCGCAGTCGTACACTGCGAGGTTTCCAAAGCCGGCTATATAGTTTTTTTCTCCTTCAATAATCAAATCGTAAACGTACTTGCTTTTGCTTTCTATTTCTTCAATTTTATTTATTTTGTCCAGCACAAAATTGCCAATTTTTTTAACCCGCTTTTTTAGGAATTTTGTGGTCTTTTTTATTTCTTCAAATTTTTTCTTTTTTCTGCCAAAAAGCTCTTTTCCTATTTCGAGGAGGTCCTGTGAGTAAAGTTTTATGCCAAAAGAGTTAATTTTTATCTTTCTTTCTTTTTTTTCGTAAAATTTTTTCACTATGCCTGTTTTTATTTCCCGGTTTTCTGAATAAAGGTGCGGAAAGCAACCGAGCCGGTTGAAAAGCAGGCAAAAATCGTTTACAAGCATTTTGTTGACTGAAATTGTTTTAATGCTGTTTGAGTCAATGTAGCCGTCTCCCACAATGTAGCCTGCAACTGTGCCTTTAACACACTCTTTATCGGCGTTTAATACTTGTTTTGGCACTCTCTTGTCTTTTGCTCCTTTTCCGCAGCCCAGAATTTTTACAAACAGGTCGTAGTAAACCCTGCCGCTTAAAGTCAAATAATCGAGCCCGTTTTTGCTTTCAACTGTTAACTTTCGTCCAAAGTTTTTCTGAATGTTTTCCAAAAACTTTCTGGTTATTTCTTTTTCGTCTGAAACAAAATTTATTTGGTAAACGTATTTTTTGTTGTCTGCCTTTTTTGTTGTCCTTGCATGCCCGTCAGCCAAATAATAACCTATTATCTCTCCAAGTTCCCGGCCAAGGGAAATTACTGCGGGGATTTTGCTTTTTTGTTTGTTGTAGGAAATTTTTGCGTACGAAAAATTAGCAGTTGTTTTTTTCATTTCAACAAGAATTTTTTCAAACAAATCAAGTGGCACTGCATCAAAATAGATTGCAGTGTGAATGCTTTTTCCACTCTTATAGTTTGTTTTTTTTGAAAGTTTCCAGCAGCCTCCGAATTCTTTGACCCATTTATTCAATTCTTTTTTGATGTTGTGGACTCGAAGTTTTGCCTTTTCTTGCGTGCTGGAGTTTTTTATGTACCATTCAAGCGCGTCGATTTCTTTTTGCTTTGAATTTATTTTTATTTTTGCAAGAGAAAGCACTGGGTCGTTTTCCAGAAATTCGCTGACTTTTTTTGTAAAAATTTTTTTGCCATCATGTGAAAGGAGCTTGTGGTCGGCTGTTATCTCTATTTCCCGCCCATATTTTGTTTTTATTTTGAAAATTTTTTTTGGCGATTCTCTTTTGAGCAATGCGTTTACTTTTCTTGTTTCAAGTCCGCCTTTTTCATTTATTGTGTTTGCAAAAATATTGTTTAATGGAATTTCTCCCTCCATTGTGCCGTCATCTAAATCCTCTATTTTGATGCTTTTCAATTTTTTGCTGTTCTGTAAAAATACGGGTGTGTCTCCTGTTAGGCAGTTTCTTCTCTTTGCAAGGTGAAAGTAGGGGTTTGCAAAGCAGACGCGTGCTTTGGTGTAGCCGATTATTCTTCCAATGACTGCTGCTGAAGTGTGGGGTGCAAGGCCGAGCACTAGTTCTCCGACCATTTCTTCTTTTGAATTTTTTGAAAAAACTTTTTTTTGTCTGTAGAATTTTTCAAGCTCGTCATCGACAAATTTTGTGACTTTGACCAAAAAGTTTCCGGCTTCCTCGTTTACTATCAGGTCTTGGGGAAACAATTCAACAAGCTGGTCTTCTTTTTCAAGAAGGTTTTCTTCATAGTCTGTTTCATACCCTAGTTCTTTTAATTTTTCAATGCTTGTGCCTATTTCTTTTGGCTTGAAATGGGTGAGGGGGGCGTTAAGCATTTCAAATCTTATTGTGCCGTCCCTGAAAATGTGCACATTGTGGAGTGCCCTTAAAACCCCTTTTTCAAGTGGTTCGGCAATCCTGTGTGCGTTGATGAGCCCCTTTACGCCTTTTACAATCTCAGGGGTTTTTATGTTCAGTTTTTTTATCGTGTCATTAAAAAGTTTTTCCAGCTCAATTTTTCTTTTTGAAAAAGGCAGTGCAGGTTCCCTGCATTTTTTGCAGTAGTCTTCATTTAGTGTTGCCTTGCATTTTTTGCAGTTATATACTGTTTTTGTACTCTGGCCACAGTTTGTGCAAAATGGCGTGAAAGTTATTTGTTTACATTCATGGCAATAAAAGGTTGCAAGTTCTACTTCTATTTCACCATATTTTCTTTCAGAAAACTGTTGTGCCGCCTTGTTTATTGACCTTGTGTTTCCACCGCTTATACCTATTGGAAACAAAACGTGTGGGTTTCCAACCATTTTTCTTGGGGTTGCCTGTTCTGGCCGCCCCATTCTTGCTCCTATAAATGTTCCTTCTTTATCCATTATTTTTAGCCCGCACAGTTCGCTTAAAATTTCCAGGTTTTCATTTGAATAATTAGGCTCCACGTTGGAGAAAGCTCCGAATGTCTTGATGAAAGGGTATGCGAATTCTTTTTCCACAAGTATTTCTGATTCATTTGTTTTGTGCGGCAGACAGATTTTTTCAAATGATTGCTTTAATGAATCGGTTTTTTTAAACCGGACAAGTACTATTTTGTCTTCTTTAAACTCTTTTTTTGCTTTCTTCACTTCTTCTGAAATCATTTTTATTTCTTCTTTTTTCAGTGAATTGTAAAAGTGAATGTATTTTGGGTGAAGTGGCACTCTAAATCTCATGGAAATCTCTGTTGCATTAAAGCAGTCAATTTCTTTTGGGTTTTGCAGTATTTTTTTGAGCGGAAAATCTTCTGCAAATTCTTTGTCGTTTTCCTTGAGGGCGTGCTTGAACTCAAGTGCCCACCACTCCTCGCAGTATCCTGCAGGCAAAAGTGGGTGGGCGGTTTTTCGAAAGTCCCCCATGCTTACTAAAATGTCTCCCAAAAAAAGGATTTTTTCAATTTCGTGCCTGTGCCTTTCAACATCTTGGACAGTGCCAAGTTGTTTTACTTCGCCGCTTGAAAGCTTTACTATTGGCCCTTCAATTGAATCAACTGCAAAGCTTTCAGCGCTTTTTCCAGGTCTCTCTATTTTTAGCTGTGTGCCGACGGCTATAAAGTTGTCGAGTACGTGCATTGTCGCAGGATGGATTCCTCTGCCCATTATTCCTGTGTTTCTTGCCTTGCCATACCTTAATCGGAATCCGCCGCGCCTTGAAGGATAGCAAAAAATTGGCCGTCCTGCAGCGATTTTTGAAAGGTATTTTGAAGTTGGCTCTGTTTCGAGCGAGCTTTCACCGCCCTTCTGAAATTTGATAATGTCTTGCAGCCAGTCCCAGTTGAGGCCAAGCATTTTTGCATAGGTCAAGATTTTTGCTGCCTTTAAACCCACGCCCTCGCTTACTACAAGGCACATTCCGCCTCTTACCTTGTTTGTCGGTATGCGTTCAAGGTCTCTGTGGGCTACAGCTTCCCGGTCTTCTGTGGGTTCGCCATTAATGCAGACAGGGCAGCCGATAATTATTTTTCTCACTTCTTCGTCTGAGAGCTTGTACTGGCGTGAAATTATTTCATCATACAGTTTTACTTCTTCGATGTAGCGCTCTATTTCCTCTTCTGTTGGCTTGAACCTGTCAATTTCGAGGAGCGTTCTGGCATAGTCACCCAAAATAAGCGGGAAAACCGTTGCAGTTCCCCCAG
>JACPKT010000115.1 GCA_016186855.1 Candidatus Iainarchaeum sp.
AGGTAGCTTTTATGGAACTTGTTTTGGAAAATGCGCTGATTTTGAAAAAAAGCGTGGACGCAATTTCTGTCCTAATAGATGAAGCAGAATTTGATGTGAACGAAAACGGTTTATTACTAAAGGCCACCGATCCAAGCCAGATTGCAATGGTTGACTTTGGCATGGAAAAAAAATCATTCAAGGAGTTCAAGCTAAAAGAGCCTGCAAGGCTTGGAGTGGACTTGGATTTTTTTGCCTCGGTTTTAAGCAGGGCCAAAGCAGCGGACTCGCTAAGGCTTGCATTAAACGAAACAAGTTCAAAGCTTTTGGTTCATTTTCTTGGAAGCAGCAAAAGGGTTTTTGAAGTTCCACTCATTGACATTAATTCTTCAAAGCTGCCCAGCCCAAAAATTGATTTTGATGCGGAAATAAAAATTCTTGCAGACGTTTTAAAAGAGGGCTTAAAGGACGCGGGCCTTGTAAGCACCCACATTACACTAGGTGTGGATGAGGAAAAGTTTTTCCTGAAAGCACACTCAAGCAAGGGAAAGCTAAACCACGAGGTTTTTGCAAATGATTCAAAATCCATAATTGAAATGAAGGCAAAAAAAGAGGCAACCTCGATGTTTCCACTGGACTACCTTTCAGACATGGTGAAAGGCGCTGCAAGCGATTCGCCCATAACAGTGAAGTTAAAATCCAGTGCCCCAGTGCAAATCTCGTACGAAATCGACAAGGCAAAAATAAACTACTTTCTGGCGCCAAGAATAGAGAGCGAGTAAAAGGCAAAAGCAGCGAACGTGTTTAGCTCCTTAAGTGCCTGTGACGGCTTTTTTTAGTTGGATCAAATTTGTTAAATCAACCAAACATAGGTTTTTTTATAAGTTTGGTTGATTCATTAAATTATGAGGATTCCGCTTGAAAAGCGCCTGAAGCGAAAGCTTCATCAGGACATTGCAGAGCTGCAGGACACTGCACTGGAGGCGGTTTATTCCATTGAGGAAAATGCGGTCTTGCATGGTGGCACAGCAATCTGGCGGTGCTTTGATGGAAACCGTTTTTCAGAGGACCTGGACTTTTATTTTAAACCCAAAAGCAAGTTTAAAGAATTATTTGAGCAAAAACTTGAATCTGTTGGGGTGAAAGTTTCAAAGTTTCGCCTCACACAAAACACTGTTTATTCAAAAGTTGAGAGCAACAAAGTTTCTGTTGCGATTGAAATAGCTTTAAGGGAATTCAAAAAACCTGCAGTGTCAGCGTACGAAAAAATCGATGGAACAATAATTGATATTTTTACCCCTTCAGCAAATGAACTTCTGTTGGAAAAACTGTCTGCGTTCAAATCAAGGCGGCTTATTCGGGACATTTATGACGTTTTTCATTTAAGCCGCTTTGTTTTTCCAGACAAATACTTTGAAAAAAATGTTTTCAAACTGCTCGAGGGCCTGCCAGAGCCAGCAGACGAGCAAAACCTAAAAAACATTGTTTTGGCTGGTGTGGTGCCTTCCTTTGAACAAATGGTTGATGCGCTGAAAAGAAGGTTTTTGCATTGAAATACATACAGGATTTTGTCAAACACTTTAGTGGTCGGCTGGTTTTTTCAATCCGTGATGCGCGCATTTTTTTGAAGCAAAAAAAAATTTCAAAAGGATACCTGCATTTTCTGATTCATTATCTTCTAAAAAAAGGTAAAATAAAACGCATTGCAAAAGGGGTTTACACTTTTAAGGACGACTTGATGGCCTGTGGTTTTGCATTTTCCCCTTTTTATTATGGCTTGCAGGCGGCCCTTTCATTTCACGGTCTTTGGGACCAGACCACAAACCCGGTGGTCATTACTAATAAAAGGGTTCGCTCTGGCCTTCGAACAATCATGGGCGGCAATGTTGTGGTTAAAAGGGTCAATTCTTCAATGCTTTTTGGCTTTGAACGCGTGCCGCATTATGGTTTTTGGATTCCGGTTTCAACTCCAGAAAAAACCTTGATTGATTTTGTTTACTTCCGGCAAAAATTCCCCACAGGCGTGCAAGAGCAATTGTTGAAAAAAACAAATCAAAAACTATTGCGCCAATATTTGAAAAAATCCCCCAAATGGGTGCAAAAGAGAGTGAAAAAAATCGTTAGGTGGCTTTAAATACTACTTTCCTTTTATTGGTTTGTCTTGATTACCCAATCTTTTTTACTCTTCGCACATGCCTTTCTTCTTTGCTGAAGGCCGTGCTCAAAAACGTTTCAACGAATTTGAGCGCGTCTTTTTCGGGCGTGACGCGTGCGCCAAGTGAAATCACGTTTGCGTTGTTGTGCTCGCGAGCCATCTTTGAAAGGTACTCGCTTGTGGCCTGCACTGTGCGCACTCCGCTGAATCGGTTGGCGGCAATCGCGGTGCCTGTGCCGGTTCCGCATACGAGCACGCCATAAGAGCCCTTGTTTTTTTGCACTGCTGTTGCAACTTTTTTGGCAAAATCCGGGTAGTCACAGCTTTCCGTTGAATTTGTTCCAAAATCTTTAAAGCCGATTTTTTTTTGCTCTAAAAACTGCTTGATTTTTTCCTTTAGCTTGTAGCCTGCGTGGTCTGCTCCAAGGAAAACTTTCATGAAAATTTGTTGTAGTAATCCAAATTTATATTGATATTGTCGCCCCATAAGAAAGGAAGCTTGTCTAGGGCTGGCATACAGAAGTTTGTGGATATTATCTCCCCATCGAAGATGGGGCACACATGGATTGCCAGTGAATCTTTTCGCTGCAGCAAAACGATTTAAACAATATAGTGGCAACTATTCTATTGGGTTATTTTAATCAAAACTTCTGGCATATTATCGGGCTATTGAACGAAGTGAAATAGCCCATGTATGCGGCGTAAACCTACGCAAAGGTTTTTTATGATTGAATTAAAGGGCGTGGACGGGTGGAAGCGAAGCATTGGCGCTGTTTCTTCTTTTATTTCAGAGGGAAACTTTAGGTTTAACGACAGCGGGCGCGCTCTTCCAAGAGAACACTTGAAAATGGATGTTACTGATTCAGAGCTTTTGTTGCAGCTTGTCGGCGAGTTTGAAAAAAGCTTTCGGCTTCCACTGATTGACGTGAGCGATGAAGAGCTGGCGCTTCCAAAGCACAAGTATGAATGCTCTGTTGAGATAAATGCAAGGGTGTTCAAAGAGGCCTTAAAGGACGCCTCAATTTTTGGTTCTGTAGTTGTGCTAAAAACTTCTGGAGACCAGCTCATAATTGAGGCGCGCGGAAGCAACGGCCAGCTGGTCTGCGTTTCAAAGGACAAAAAACTCATTAAGGTGAATGGTTCAACAGATGTTGTTGCCAAGTTTTCGCTGAATTTTTTGCAAAACGTTGTTCGCGAGGCAAGTCCTGAGGGCACAATTTTGCTTGAACTGAAAACCGATTCTCCAATGAAGGTCTCCTACAACATTAACAAGAACGAGATGCGGTTTTTTTTGGCCCACATGCTTTTGTAAGTGTTTGCCGTGTTTTCAACAAAAGAGCTGAGTTTTGCGCAAAAATACCCTTTCACCAG
The DNA here is from genome assembly GCA_016186855.1 of Candidatus Iainarchaeum sp. GTDB lineage: Archaea > Iainarchaeota > Iainarchaeia > Iainarchaeales > GW2011-AR10 > JACPKT01. The sequence goes on from JACPKT010000115.1 coordinate 3,506, forward strand.
TTTGGCAAAAAAAATAATCAGGGAAACAGATTTTTCACTTGAAGAGATTCCTGAATCTGTGGTTTCGCGCGCCAAATTGAGCGTTTTGACTTCATTGCAGGGAAAACAGTACAGTCCGAAAGTTGTGAATTCCGCTTCGATTTTACGGGACGAGATTTTTGCATTTCCTGTTGCAAAAATTTTTGTTTCCATAACAAACACTGAAACGGCGTTCAGAAGATTTTCAAAAATGGTTTCAAAAAATGTTTTTTCTTATTTGGAAAAAGAACCGCCTGAAACTGTTTTTGAAATCGCAAAAGAAGCCGGTGTAAAATTTTCACTGGAAAATGCGCCGGAAATTTTTGCAAGTGTTTCCTTGCCGGCGTTTTTGTCAATTGATTTTGGCAGTGGTTTTTTCAAGCTTGTCAACCAAAAAGTTGAGGGCGGAAAAGTGCTTTTGTCAAAAAACGAGTTCATAAGGTTTGTTTCATTAAAAATTGAAAAACAGCTTTTGGAGTCTTTTCCCATTGACGTTTCAGGGGTTCCAAAAAATCTCAAATCAATTGCAAAAGAGATTTCTGCACTGGCTTTTGAATCAAAAAAAGCGGAGTTTAAGGACTTGCAGGTTTCAGGAGTGCACCCGGAGTTTTTCCCGCCCTGCATTGAAAAGCTGTACACGGACATTTTGGGTGGCAGAAACCTTAGCCACATGGAGCGTTTTGCCCTTGCAACTTTCATGCTTTCAATCGGAATGCCTGTAGAAGAAGTCATTACCCTTTACTCTTTTACGCCAAATTTTGACAGAAAAATTACAGCATATCAAGTGACAAGACTTGCAGGAAAAGGTGGGACAAAATACTCTGCTGCAAGCTGCTCCAAAATGGCAGAGTACAAGCTCCGGTTGCCACTCTGCCCGTGCATTGAAGGCAGAATGGTTAGGCACCCAGTACAGTTTTACAAAGAAAGTTTTGCTAAAAAGCAAGCTTTAGCGTGAGTTTTTTTTTCCGATTTTTGCAATGTATGGCGCAAGCATGCTGGTTGAGGCCAGCGCAAAAACTATTGCCCAGTCAGTAAACGAAAGTTTTACGGTGTCAAAAACATTGATCGATTCTGCATCAACTGATGGGAAAAAAGTTTGAATAGTTGTTGGGCCGTAAATCACAAACAGCTGGAGCACAAGCGAAACCAGCACCATTTGTATCAAAAACTGGTTGCTAAAAGGGCTGGTTTCAAGCACTCCCTTGTTTTCTCTCCTGCAGCTGAACACAAACAACAATTCAAAAACAACAAGGGTGGTAAAAGCCATTGTGCGCGCCTTGCTTGCAAAATCAAATCCTTCTTTTGTCTTCAAAAAATCGAGACTTGCGCCATTGTTTTGGTCAAACTGTAGGCCATAAAAAAATGCCGCAAAAGTCACGAGCGTTGCAAGCAATCCGGTTACAAGTATTAGGGCTTTTGTGTTGTCCAAAATTTTTTCTTTCGGGTCGCGCGGCTTTTTTTGCATTTCATCTTTTGAGCCCTTGTCGGTTCCAAGTGCAAGGGCAGGAAAAGAGTCGGTAACAATGTTTAGCCAAAGGAGTTGGAGCGGTACAATAGGGAGCGCAAAGTTTGCAAGCATTGAAATCGAGATAATTATTACTTCACCGATGTTTGCTGCAAGAAGGTATGTCACAAAGCTTTTGATGTTTGCATAAATTCTTCTTCCCTCTCTTACTGCCACCACAATTGTTGAAAAATGGTCGTCTTTTAGAATGAGGTCAGAGGCTTCTTTTGAAACATCTGTTCCTTTAATGCCCATTGCAATGCCTATGTCTGCTTTTTTTAGTGCCGGCGCGTCATTTACGCCGTCTCCTGTGACTGCAACAATTTCACCGCTTTCTTTCAGCGTTTTTACGATATTGAACTTGTGCTCTGGGGAAACCCTTGCAAAAATGTTTGTTTCTTTAACTGTTTTAATGAATTCTTTTTCTGGCAATTTGTCAAGTTCTGCACCAGTAATTGCAGGCCCACGCAAGCCAATTTTTTCCCCAATTGCAAGCGCAGTCAAAGGGTTGTCGCCGGTGATTATTTTTACCTTTATCCCTGCATTTTTAGTTGTTTCAACAGCTTCTTTTACTCCCTCCCTTATAGGATCCCTCATTGCCACAAATCCCACAAAAACCATGTCCTCTTCATAACGCCCTTTTTCTGGGCCCTCTTTGAAAGAGAACCCAAGCAGTCTGTAAGCTTTTTTTGCCTCCTCTTCTCCTGTTGAAAGAATTTCCTTTTTTCTCTGCTCTGAAAGCTTTGAGATTTTGCCGTTTTCAAAAACGTAATTTGAAATTCCAAGTATTTTTTCAAGAGCTCCCTTGGAGTAAGCGAATTTTTTTCCGCCAATTTCGTGTGCGGTCGTCATCATTTTTCTTTCAGATTCAAACGGAACTTCATCAATTCTTTTAATCTGCTTTTTTATTCCTGCTTTTTTTGCAAGCACTGTCAGGCTTCCCTCAGTGGGGTCGCCGATTATTGAGTACTGTTCGTTTTCAAATTCAAGGGAAGAGTCATTGCATTCTGCAGCAATTTCAAGCAGCTTTGAGAGCTCGGTTTCCTTTTTTTCTCCAATTTTTTTTCCATTGCACAAAAAATCTCCTTGCGGATTGTAACCTTCGCCTGTTACTTCAAAAAATTTTTTTCCAGCAAAGACTTTCTCGACAACCATTTCGTTTCGGGTGAGCGTGCCGGTTTTGTCAGAACAAATAACAGTGACAGAACCAAGCGTTTCAACTGACGGCATTTTTCTTACAAGTGCATTGTTTTTTGCCATCTGCAGTGCACCGATGCCGAGGGTGATTGTAATCACCGCGGGAAGCCCTTCAGGTATTGCCGCAACCCCGAGGCTTACTGCCACTTTGAACATTTCGTGCAAGTCGTTTCCGTAAAAAACGCCCACAAAAAACAAAACAACAATTATTGCAGTCGTGATTTTTATCAGCCAAACTCCAAGTGCTTCAAGTTTTTTCTTTAAAGGAGTTTCTTCAAATGGCACCTGCGTAATTAAGCCGGCAATTTTTCCAAACTCTGTCTGCATTCCTGTTGCAACAACAATTCCTTTTGCCCGGCCATAGGTGACAATTGTGTTTGCAAAGCACATGTTTTTTTGCTCTGCAATTGGCGCCATAGCAGAAAGTGTTGCAGCGTCTTTTGACACAGGGTTGCTTTCACCCGTAAGCACTGCCTCGTCAACTTTTAGGTTAAACTCTTCAAGGAGTCTCA
>JACPKT010000117.1 GCA_016186855.1 Candidatus Iainarchaeum sp.
CCAGTTCCAGCTCTTTTCCATCCTCTGTGCCGGCTGAGAGCTGCACGCCGTTCAAGTGCACCGTTCCATCTGCGTTTGCAATGTCTAGTCCCACTTCAATTTCTGCAGTGTTGACAAAAAGAAAAGAGTACGCAAAAAAACCGGCAATTAAAACAACTGCAAGCGCAAGGGGCAGCGCCGGTATCCCCCTTTCTTCAAGCGGGTCAACAATGCCGTAAACCGGCAACCCTTTTTCGTCCAAAAAATCCAAAAAAGAGTAAAAAACGTCCTCAAATTTCGCGTAAACGTTTCCAAAAATGTCCGACAAACCCATTTACCGCACCACTTCAAAAAAAGCCGCCATATAGTTAAGAAAAGCAAGGTAATATATTAATGTAATTAATTATCATTTTAATTATGGTTTGGTTTTTCGCACAAACAAGCAGGACTTACAAAAAACTGCACAGGAAAAGTGGCTTGCAAAACTTTAAATTATTTTGAGTTGCTTTTATGTTTGTGAAAAAAATGATTCAAGCAAAAGACATGCCTAAATTGTTGTCGCCGTTTAAAAGGAAAATTGACGAACAGGGTTTTTACATTGTGTATAATGAGGTAGAAGATGGAATGAACTGGGTGTTTGAAGATGAAAGCGTTTTGGCCGAAGAAAAGCTGGATGGAACAAATGTATCCATAATTATTGAGGGGGGAAAAATCACCCGGTTATTTAACCGAACAGAACAAATACCTTTTTTTGGCAAAGGAAAAAGCTTTATTGTCAAGGGCGTGCTCGAATCTTTTGAAAGAGGCTATTGCGATTTACCAGAAGGGCAGCATTTTGGCGAACTGATAGGTGAAAAAGTGAACGGCAACCCTTACCGCCTTGAAGGCCATCTTTGGATTCCTTTCTTTACCTATGCAAAAAACCATCTGGCTTACAAGTCATGGGGAAAGTATCCAAAAACATTTCAGGCAATTTCTGACTGGCTAGAAAAAGACATTTTTTCCCTCTTTATGAGAAGAAAGGGAATAGTTGAAAAGCCTGAAGGAATAGTGTTTGTGCATCCTGACGGTAGAATGGCAAAACTTCGGCGAGATATGTTTTCATGGTTTAGCGGTGATTCACACCATAAAAGAAAATCAAAAGAAAAAGAATAACCCGCCTTCCAACAGTGGAAAGAAAGTGCACATCCCGACGTTTGCGGGTTTGCTTATTTGTTTTTGGTTATTACTTTTAAATAACATTAATCTCAATCCGTTACTATGGTGCAAAAATTCTATTTGGACACTGGTATTTGGCGGGACTATTATGAAGACCGAAGGGATAACATGCGCCCTTTAGGTGAATTTGCCTTTAATTTTTTGAGAGCTTGCTTGGAAAAGAAAATTCCGGTTCTTGTTTCTGATGCTGTTGTCATTGAATTAAGACGTTATTTTCCTCAAGAAAAAGTTGACGAAATTTTTTCTTTTTTCAAGGGCATAATTGTCAACATGACTGTAACGCCAGAGCAGTATTCAGAAGCCCGCAAAGAATTGGCTAAAAGGCTTAAGGCGGGCAATAAATTGCCTTTTGATGACGTTTTGCATGCAGTTGTTGCAAAGCATCACGGTGCTGTTTTGATTGCACGTGACAATGATTTTGATTTCCTTCACGAAATAGTGGAAATTGAAAAACCAGAAGACGTTACCTTAGGCGGATTCCAAACTTTTTCTCGTAATGTTTAATTAGCTCTTCGCTGGCCTGTTCCCTAAACGCAAGCCATTCATCGTCAGTTTTAGCCCTGCCTTTCCCCTTAAAAATGCCCTTGTTTGCAATGAGGGCTTTTACGGCTTCCTTTCGGTCTTCTTCAATTTGCTTGGTTTTTAGGCCGCCAAATTTTTGTTTAGAGTTTATCATTTTACTTACCTGCTTACTACTTGTAGTAAGCAATATTTGTTTGAGGTTATTAAAAAGCTTGCTGCCCCAATTGTTATGTAGTAATCCTGCCTCCCAACAGTGGAGAGAAAATGCAAATCCTACTGGTTTTCACAATTCTGCGAGTTCTGTGTAAAAGTTTTTGTATTTTTTTTAGGTCTTCTTTGACTATTTTTTTTATGTCTTTCCATTCTGCCATTGTAATAGGTTCTCTTTTTCCCATCTGCAAAAACGTGCCTTCTTGCAATATCCATTAACAAAGTTGCTGCTCAATGTGTTCCAATTTACTTTTCCTTTGCTGCCCACGCAAACCACGCGTAATAGTACCCTGCAACCGTTACAAACAGGAACACGCGGAACAAGACATCGTGCGAAAATGCTGCCACGTCAAGCCCTGCAAAAATTATTATTAGAATGCTTGCCGTAATCCGCGCCACGTTAAATACCGCAAGTGTTACAATTCCTCCCAGTGCACCAAAAATTCTTTTTTTAAAAGAAATTCCAAAAGAAGAAATAGTCGCGCTTACGATAATTGCTGCTTCAAGGAGCCCAGTGCACAGGTAGCTGATTGAAATTGGAAGCGAAAGCGCTGAAAGCATTAACAGCACCGGCTCGCCAAAAACGATTTCACCGTGCACGCCAAAAAAAGAGAGCACAAAAAGCGAAAGTGTGGCAAAAAAATACTCTGTCCACTCAAGGGGCACCAGAGAAAGAGCAAGGCTCAGGGAAAAAAATGAAATCGCAAGCGCGAGCAAAAACTTTCCGGTTTTGGAAACTTCTTTTTTTGAAAAAAGCTCTTCAAGCTTTTCATTCAGCATATTTATTCAACCGGGTTAACAGCTTTCACTCCAGCCATTTTGTTGAAATCCCGACTTTGTCGTAAATTCGTCTGTTAGTTTTGCCTTGTCGTACTCGTCTGTTATTATTTCTATATTTCTGGAATAAGTATTTTTTTTGTATCTATTGTTAGTTCTATTGGGATGTGAACTTTTATTTTATCTAATTCATTTAGTCCTACCTTTATTTTTGTAATCTTACTATCCTTCATTTTTCTTCCTTCTTTTTTTCTTGAGCGATTGGTTGAGCTGGTTCAATATTATATTTATTCATTAAGCCTTGAAATTGAGCAATTGTATTTGCTATTATTGATTTAACGATTCCAAAAGGCGTTGACCCACTTATTGTAGAAAATGTAAAACCCATAGAAGTTATTTGTTTTGTTTGTTTATCGATTTTGCCGATGCTAACAATAATATTATAGTCAAAATCTTTGAATTTTTGTCCTACAAATTTTTTTATTTCTTCATAAGCTTCTGCTTCTTCTTTAATTTTTACCATAGTCTAAAAATGACCAAAACAGGCTATTAATTTATCGTTATTTTTTTACCAGTTGCTCGTTTTTAACGGCTTTAAGCAACAGGCTTTGCCATTTATTTTGTCCAAACTCTAAATATATTTTTGCTTTCTTTGCTGGCGTGCTTTTAAGTGTGGAATTTTCTTTTATGTAATTATGGTAAACTGGACTGCACCCCTAAATTATGCTCCCTTTTTACTAACAA
>JACPKT010000102.1 GCA_016186855.1 Candidatus Iainarchaeum sp.
GCTGGAAGAAGCACTGCTTTTCGTGAAAGGTGAAATCGACAAAATTGAAGGCGACAAAATAACTCTGGACGTGAAGGAAACAAACAGGCCAGACCTGTGGGGCGTTGAAGGAATAGCACAGGAACTGCGCGGGCGCCTTGGAATAGAAAAAGGAATCCCAAAATTCAAAACAACGCCTTCAGGCATTAGCGCATTTGTTGACCCGCAAACCAAAACCATTCGCCCAGCAGTAGCTGTTGCAGTGGTTGAAGACGCAAAAATTTCCCAGAATTTTTTGAATTCAATCATTTCACTTCAGGAAAAAATCGCTTTGACATTTGGAAGAAAAAGAAAAGAAGCTGCAATAGGGATTTTTGAGTTAAGCAAACTAACGCCCCCACTTTATTACAAAGCATTTGAACCCAGAGAAATAAAATTTGTGCCTCTGGGTTTTTCAGAGGAAATGAACTTAGAACAAATTCTAGCAGGGCACCCAAAAGGAAAAGAATTCGGGCACCTGTTAGCAGACTGCAAAAAATACCCTATATGGGTTGATTCAAAAGGCACTGTAGCATCATTTCCGCCAATAATTAATTCTGAAACAACAGGAAAAGTGGATGAGGGCACAAAAAGCGTAATAATAGAGGCAAGCGGTTTTTTACAGGAAACCGTGAACACTGCAGTCATCGTAATGGCACAGGCATTTGCAATGCGCGGCGCAAAAATAAAAACAGTGCAAATAAAATACCAAACCAAAAAAATTGTCACTCCAGTTGTTGGAACACAAAAAATTTCTTTGGAACTGGATCACTTAAACAAAATTTGTGGAATTGATTTTTCGCCAAAACAAGCAGTTGAACTGCTGCAAAGAGCACGCTATGATGCAAAAGCAAAGGGAAAAAAAATCGAGGCAGTTTACCCTTCATACCGGCACGACATTTTGCACCAAGTGGATGCAATAGAGGATGCGCTTATTTCTTTTTCATTCTCCAAAATATTGCCAAAAAAAACTGAGTTACCGACGGTCGGCCAAGAACTTGCTGGCACGCTTTATTTGGACAAAGTGCGCGACGCATGCATTGGACTTGGGCTGCAGGAAATCCTAACATTCACTTTGACCTCAAAAGAAAAACAACAAAACAAATTCGGTTTAAAGGAAGAAGAATTTGCAGAGCTTGCGAACCCGCTTTCATCAAATTATGAAATTTTCAGAAAAACACTTTTGCCTGAAAGCCTCGAGTTTTTAAGCAAAAACAAGCACTGCGAGTTTCCCCAAAAAATCTTTGAGATAGGAAAAACAGTTGAATTAAACCCTGCAAGAGAAACGCGGGTGGATGAAAAAAACAAGCTGTGCATCTGCGCAAGCGAAAGCAAGGCAAATTATTCGCTGATAAAGTCACACCTTGACGCGGTATGCAGCTATCTTGGATTAGAGTACTCGCTAAGCGAGTTAAAGCACCCCGCATTCGAGGAAGGAAAAAGCGCGGCAATTGAAATAAGCGGAAAAAAAGGGTTTATGGGGGAAATAAGCCAAAAAGTCCTGCAAAACTTTGGGCTGGAGACAAAAACTGCAGCACTGGAAATAGAGGTTTAAAAGAGGGCAAAAATGCCACTCTTTAGCAGAACAAACAATGTTAGCTAAAGACCTAAAAACAGTGTCGTCTGCTCTCCAGCAATTTCGTTTGTTTGCACCGTGGAAGCTTCTTTTTGCACTGGCTTGCTTTGCACGAATTTTTCCAAAACGCTTTTTTGCAAAAGCGCATTTGAATCTTCTACAACGGAAGAAACTTTTTTTGTGCCGGGAGACGTGTCAAGCAAAAACGCGACCTCTTCTTCATCAAACCCAAACTGTGCGGTTAGTTCCACGGCTTTTTGCCTGTTTTCAAAATTCATTTTAATGAATGCAAAATCGCTTGAAAGAACCTGCCGAATAGAAGAATGGGTTTTTTTAGAAATTTTTTGCGCAATTCCCTCCATTAACTGCCTTACAGAAGCACTTTTTGAAAGCTTTGAAAGAATGGTTGGAAACTGGAAAGGAATGAAAGAATTGTACTCTTTTTGCTTTGAAAGGTTCACCCCCACAGTCATCAAATCGCTTGCATACCGCAAAAAACCATAGTGCTGGCGCCTCATTATCCTGCCATTAAACCGGTCAGCTCGGGAGAACACCTCAAACGCAAGCGCCACATCTTCACCACTGTACTGGCGGGGAATGTTTTCCTCCACCCAGCGCAAAAGCAGGTCATTTGAAACATCTGAAGAAAAAACTGCTTCCCTTATTTCTTGAATTGTTTTTCCCTTAAAAATTTTTGCCATAACCGAAAAAATTTTTTCAGCCCTCATGCGCTCTCCAAAACCGCTAACAGATGCAACCGATATTTTTCCACTCATTGAAAGCGTTTGCACGTCAAGCAAAGAACTCCTAAAGTCGCCCCCGGAATTTTTTGCAAGCTCTTTTATTGCCTCCTCTTCAAATTCAATTTTTTCCATTGAAAGTATTTCCTTCAACCGCTTTGCAATTGAAAGGTAATTTATTTTTCGAAACTCCAAAACCCTGCACGCCACTCGAATTGGCGCAAGCTTTTTGTCGGCATAAATGTCGTTGGCGGTGAGAATTACAGGGTTTTTTGACTCTTTTAAAATCGAAACAATCGCGCCTGCACCACCCCGATCCTGTGACTGAAGGCCATCCACTTCATCAAGCAGCACCAAGCGCTTTTTCCCGGAAAAAGAGGAATTGAGTGCAGCAGCAGAAACAATTCTTTCAATTACTTCTTTTGAGCGAAAATCTGAAGCATTGAGTTCAAAAACACCCCACTCACTGGAAAAAGCAGTTAAATACGAAAGGCAGGTTTTCCCTGA
>JACPKT010000103.1 GCA_016186855.1 Candidatus Iainarchaeum sp.
GAAAAAAACGACACTTACAGGATTAATACAAATAAGGCCACCCGCTTTGCAATAACCATTATCGATGACGATTTTCCGGCATTTGCTGATGGCAGCGACCCCACAGAAAAATCTACTGATTTTTCTGAGTCAAAGTGCATTACTGTAATAACAGATAACCAAATTTCGTGCCCTGACCCCAACAATTACTGGCTTGGCCCCTGCTGAATAGCAAGTGCAGAAAGTGTTTTATAGTTCAAAAACAGTTTTTTTAGCGATGAACCAGAAAGGGTTTAATCTTTTCACTGCGTTGGTCGCGATTGTGCTCGTGGTTTTGGCGGTTCTTTTGTCAAAAACAATGGTGGACAGCGAGCAACAAATTATTCAAAAAATTTCTGACATTGAAGAAGAGCAGAAAATGCAGGCCATTGCCGACATGGCAAAAGCAGACGCGCTGCACTCTTTCAATTTTGGCATAAGGTTTGCAATAGAGCGCCACCTGACAAAAGACGGGGAGCAGGGAAACGAGAGCGACCAGCCAAATGGCGTGCCGGACAACCGCTACCTAATCACTCCTGAAACATTAAAACTTGGCTGGGAGGAAATAAAACAGGACTTTGCAAGGACCTATTTTGGGGTCTGCGAAGTGAGCCGGGAAGGCGAAATCTGCCAGGGCCGCCAGATTGCAACAAAGGCAGCAAACTATCTGCCGGCACTCTTGGAAAGAACGCCTGATGTTCGAGGATACACGATTGACCTGCAGTCGCCACAGGCAGCAGAGCTGCGCGAACTCTTGCAAAAAGTGTTTGACAAAAGCAGTGCTGAAAACGATTTTTTCAAAGTAATTGACTGTGACGGCACTTGGGCCGGCTGCCCAAACGGGAGCTTTTACATCAACATGAATTTGAAGGAAATAGAGAACGGAGGGTATCTTCGCGACGAAGAGTTTGAAAGGTTTCCACAAATTGTTGTCACAAACCGCCAAACCGGAAGAGTGCTCAAAGAACCAATTCTTCCGCGCGGAAACGTGCAGATATACATTCCTTTAAGGCTGTTTAAGGCAATTTCTGGCGGCCTAGAGATTGCAAAATCCGGCGGCGCCGGATTGTTTGAAGAAGAATTCAAAAACACCGTGGACTCGCTGAAGGTTGGCGTGTGCGATTCTGGCTGCGCACCTATAACAAACCCGATTGACTCTGCCAGTTTTTTTGAAAAGTTTGCAGAGTACGCGTGCGCTGGAGACCAGTTGTCGGGAAGCGCAAGAAACAGCCTTCCACTAATACAATTGCTTGGTTTTCCAGGTCATTCAAAGTTCTGGAGAAAATTTTGCAATGCACTCTGACGCAATTGTTTTGGCAAAAAAGTCAAGGACAGTGATTCCACTGGGCCAGGCTGGCGGGCAGTACTTTGCTTTCTGCAGCAAGGTGGGCAGAATTGAAGCAATAATTGTCTTTGAGGACTCAAATGAAAAATATATTGTAAGCAATGTCGAAGAAGGCGGTGCAAACAGGTACGCTGTCAGGCTTGTTGACAGCAGCTACTCTGAATTCGAGCCACCAATGGCTGGCGGAGGACTGCTAGTGTGCAGGACTGTGGCCGCCACCGGCAGCAGTGCACTTGGAGGCGCTTTGAGCTGCGAGGAAGGCGAAGGGTGAGGCGCATGGATTTGGTCGCGGTCCGAATCTCAGCAAGAAATGCATCTTTTTATTTTAAGGAGGTAAAAAAAACGAAAGGATTCGTTTGCAATCCATATGTGTCCCGTCTTCGACGGGACAATAATATAACTCTGAATTACTATAAAAAAAAGGCACGATGGAAGAGATAGAGGTAACCGCTGAATGTGCTGCCTGTTTGGAAATGGATATTGCTAAACCAGTTTTAACAGCCTCTAAAATTTCGCGCCGACGGAATCTTAATAAATTACATTATTTATTATTAATACTTATAATTCTGGGTTTTTAACCCAGCATAGAGGCATATTATCGCACTATTGCTGCGCAATAGTGCACTTATGCGGCGTAACAAATTGGCAGATGAATATAAATTAAATTGTTCTTTTGCCAATTTGTTAAAACCAACGCAAGGGTTTGTGGTTTGATGGCGGAAGAAGGGGCTAAAACGGGCTTTTATGGGGCGCTTGAGGGCAAGTATTATGATTTTTTAGACTGGCTTGAAAGCATTGGACTTCCTGTTTATAAACTCGTTGACCCACTTGAGGAGCGCAATATCCCGACTTTTCCGCTTGCTGTTTTGCTCGCACTGGTGCTGGTTGGCGGGCTTGTTTTTTTTATTGCACCGGTTTTTTTGCAGGCAGAATCAGAACTTTCAGTTTTAGTGCAGGATGAAAACGGGGACGCTGTTTTTGGAGCGCAAGTGAAAATTTCGCTTTCAGACGGGGAAGAAATTGCATCCCTTTCCACGGATTCTGCCGGCCGCGCTCAGGCAAGCGTGCCGCGCGGAAAAGAGTTTTTAATCACAGCCTCAAAGGAGCCGGATTTTTTGGCAAACAGTGCAACAAAATTCGTGGAAAATAAAAGCGAAACTTTTTCAATTTCACTTGAAAGAAAAGTGGTGCAGTTAAGGAAAGAAATTCGCCTGCTTAGGCCCGGCACAAACGAATTGATTGGAAAACTTGTTGAAGTGGAGGCACGCTGCAGCAATGACGCTTCTTTTTTGGAAACAAAATCCACTTCAAGCGGGTTCATTTCGCTTGACGTGCCAAGCAACTGCGGGCAACTGCAAATCAT
>JACPKT010000118.1 GCA_016186855.1 Candidatus Iainarchaeum sp.
AAAAGAGAAAAAAATGGATGTGGAAAAAGGAAAAATACAAAAAAAGGCTGCTTAAAAACAGGAAAAAATTTAATTTACTCGAAGGAGCTCCACAAGCAAAAGGAATAGTCATTGAGAAAAGAGGAGTTGAAGCAAAACAGCCAAACTCTGGCGTGAGAAAATGCGGCCGCATCCAGCTACTGAAAAACCGAAAATTACTCACAGCACTGGCACCTTATGACGGCGCGATAAAATACATTGACGAACACGACGAAGTCATAGTTGAAGGAATAGGCGGGGCCCAAGGAGGTCCAAAAGGAGACCTGTGGGGCGTAAAATACAGGGTAACCCATGTGAACAACCAGTCACTTGAAATGCTTAGAACAGGAAGAAAAGAAAAAGTGAAACGATGAGCGACACCCTTGTATTTGGAAAATATGATATTTCAGAAGTCAAGCTCAACGACACAAGCCTGCGCGGCATGATTTCTTTAGAGACAAAAAAAGTGCCGCACACTTTTGGCAGGTACGCAAAAAAAATGGACAAAACCCACGTGAGCATAGTCGAACGACTTATAAACAAACTCATGCGCTCTGGACAGGGAAAAAGAAAATTGTCTGGAAAATTTATCCGCGGCCGAGGCGGGTGCGGAAAAAAAATCCTTGCAACAAAAATAGTTGAACGCGCATTTGAAATAGTTGAACGCCAGACAAAACAAAACCCCATGCAGCTGCTTGCAAAAGCAATTGAAAATGCAGGGCCGCGCGAGGACACAACCAGGATAAAAAGAGGCGGAATCACTTACACTGTTTCAGTCGATGTCTCGCCAAGAAAAAGGGTTGATGAATCGCTAAAAAACATTGCGCTGGCTGCATTCTCTGCCTCTTTCAACAGCAAAATCCACGCACACGAAGCGCTCGCAAAAGAAATAATTTTGGCAGCAAAAGAAGACAACGCATCTTTTTCAGTCAAAAGGCGCGACGAAGTGGAAAGGATTGCAAAAAGCTCAAGATGATTTTCAGCAAAATTTGTTACACTCCCTACAATCCTGTTAGATTTCCCAAAATTTTTTATTGCAAAAGCCATTTCCACAGTGGAACATACACGATTGTTTTGTTTTCAATTTTTTCTTCTGCTTCAAAATCCCATGTAATTATGAGCAATGTATCGCATTTTAGTTCAATGCTTGCTTTGATGAGTGCTGTTAGTTCTCGTGGCGGAATTTCGTTTTTTTCAGAAGCATAAGTTACTTGTATTAGTTGTGTTACTTTGTTTTCTTCTTTTACTACAAAGTCAACTTCCCTTTGCTGGTGGTCCTTCCAATAAAAAATTTCACTTTTTTTTAGCGAATAATTTTTCCTTCTTACAAGCTCTATTGCCACAACATTTTCCATCAACGCCCCAGTTCTTTTTATTGCATTAAATGAAACATAACCGCATAAGCCGGTGTCAATGCAATATATTTTTTTTGGCGCTTTAAAATTATCTTTTAGCTTAAAAGAAAACCTTTCCAGCTCAAATAAAAGAAATGCATCTGAAAGATATTCCACATATTGGTTTACTGTATGCACACTTTTTATTTGAAAAATATTTTTTAGTTTGTTGTGTGAAATTTCACTGGCAAAATTCGAAATCAAATATTTTGCAATATCTTTGATGAGTTTTTTGAATTTAATAGTGTGCCTTTGAAGAACGTCTTTTTCAAGAATGTCTGAATAAAGCTCTGATAAAAAAAATTTTCCGGTTTTATAAACAAGTGGAAACCCGCCTTTTTCCAAGTATTCTTCTAAAAGTTTTTTTGCTGTTGCAACATCTTTTGTGAGGTAAATGTTTGGTTTGAATTCGTTGAAATCCAAAAATTCTTTAAAACTAAAAGGAAAAAGAGTAAATGTCAAGTGCCTACCAGTCAAAAAAGTTGCAAATTCCCTGCTTAAAAGCTTTGCATTGCTTCCGGTTATGATTATTTTATTTGTTTGGCAGATTCTTGAAACAAATTTTTCCCAACCACTTACATTCTGTATTTCATCAAAGACAAAAAAACTCATTTTCCCTTTCAAAGAATATAATGCTTCAAGCACCTTGTTTAATTCTTCTGATTTAATTTCAAGCCTTTCGTCCTCAAAATTCACATAACCAAAATTTTCATTGCCTAAAGAAAATGCAAGAATTGATTTTCCACACCTTCTAACCCCACTAATAATCAAGGCAACATCAGTTGCAACAAGCCCCTTAACCTTTTGAACGCACTCCCTTTCAATGATTTTCTCTTTGCCAAATTTTTCTTTTAATTCATTTTCCCTCTCAAAAATTGCCAGTTTAAGATTCTCAACAGCAACCATACACACATTGCAACGCAAAGATTATTTAAATCTTTGTATTTATAATACAAAGATTTAACAATAATGTCAATATATAAACTGAAATGTCTCAATAATAAGCAAATGCAAGAAAAAAAACTGCTAATTAGCGCAATAATATTTTTCATTAATACTAATCAGCACCGGTTTTTTCATAACACAGGCAAGTAACATTTTTGGCAAAGGAGTGTCGGGAATAACTGGTACCGTGGTTCTAACTGACTCTTGGGATTTAGCCCAAAAAGGTAACATTGGCGGCAATGTTTTTGCAGTAAGCCTGCCTGGAACCACTTGCAATGTAAAAATAGCTGGGTGTACAGGTAGCTCTAATCCAAGTCCGCCAGCACTATATGACCTTATTTTCGAAGCAGGAGGATTCGGTCCAGACACTTCAAGCAGATTAACAGCGATTGGAAGCAAACCAGTATATTTTAACTTCGTGCGTATATCAGAGGGGGGCAATGGATATTACTGCCAGGCATCCGCATACAGCAGTGTTGCAGCCGGAAATTATATTGTTATGCCGTGGGGTTGCACCAAAATTCCCCAACAAAACAATACGTGGGCAGACTGCGTAGGAACATCAATTCCAGCTTATTATAGCAACCTAATAGTTTCCTATTCCTGCACTTAAAAAAATTTCTTTATATGTTTGCGCGTTTTTGTGAATGGGTTTTAACTTCTAATTCTAGAATTATGTGATTTTTATCAGGCACAGAAACATACAAGTCTTCTCCCTTTCGAAGATCTAAACTCCTTGTAACATGGTTACTAAAATACATTCCTAACCTATTTTTGGACAATTTAATTATTTTTTGTTTTATTTTCAACGGGGTTTCCCTCAATTCTTCAATCACCTTTTTAGAAGAAACTGGTTCGAACTCAAAATAATCACAGTTTTGACACTGGTAACTAATGGCTTTTATGCTTGCACCTTGAACTTTAACTTCAACTCTTTTTAGATTTGCACTGCAATTAGGGCACTTCATTTTTATCACCTCCTCTGTTTTTTTGCATTAATAACATATAAGACATTATTTCTTATTTCAAATAAAACATAGTAGCCACCGCTTTCAATCTCAAATTTGTTTCCCTTTTTTCTTGGATTTTTTGTAATAAAAATAATTTCAACTACTTTATGCCACGGAACATCTTTTTCATGTTTTTCAAGATAATGAACCGTTGGCTTCATATTTGTAAAATAAACCATTAAATCACATTTACTATACAATTATAGTATAAAAGACTATATAAATTTTTTTATTGTAATCCAGAATTT
>JACPKT010000110.1 GCA_016186855.1 Candidatus Iainarchaeum sp.
AACCCGGTCAAAGAATGGGTCGCTCCTGCAGGCAGGTTTGCCACTTTTGGAACCGCTTCCTACATGGCTGCCGCCCTCGTGCTCTTCTGCTTGTCCTTCACTGTGTTCTTCGTGCGCCATGAAAAAACCTTTGTTGGAGTGTTTTTTTAAGGGTTTCAGTTTTGTTTAGGGGGCTACTATTAGTTCTGGAATTTTTGGGAAAATTGTCTTTAGCCATCGGGGCTGCACGGTTTGAAGTTTTTTTTAACGTTTTTGCCAAGAGTGGGTTTCCACTGAAACCTATTTAATTAAGTTTTAACTATTGTTTTTTTTGGTGTTTTTTTGTGCCAAAGAACGTGTTTGAGCGTGCGGTTAAAGAGCGCGTGATTTTTAAGGATGAGGCGTTTCTTTACCCGGAGTTTGTGCCCGAGCGCCTGCCGCACCGGGAAAAAGAAATTGATGCGCTTGTTTTTGCCTTTGACCCGGTTCTTAAAGGAAAACGGCCTCAGAACGTTTTTCTTGCTGGCCCAACCGGCTGCGGTAAAACTGCTGTTGCAAAATTTGTTTTAAAGGAACTGGAAGAGTTCACTGACCGCGCCAAAAGCGTATACATCAATTGTTTTGAGTACAATTCTCGCCATTCTGTTCTGTCAAAAATAACCAATTTCATCGGAGCGCCTGCGCCGCGCAGGGGAATTGCAACTGACGAAATTTACTCCCAGTTTTTGGATGCAATGAAAAGAATTGATTTTACTCCAATAATTGTTTTGGACGAGGTTGACCAGCTGGTTTTTTCCGAGGACGGCTCAAAGCTCTTGTATGACATTTTGAGGGTCCACGAGCAGGAAAAAACAGTGCTTGGCCTTGGCCTTATTTCAAACAATTCCGAGTTAACGCTTTTGCTTGACTCAAGAATCAGAAGCTCTTTGACAGAGGAGAGAATTTTGTTTGAAGGATACACTCCTGAACAATTGAAAGACATTCTTTTTTCGCGCGCACAGTATGCTTTTGCAAGTGGTGCTCTCAGCGAAGAGGTAATTGGTGTTGCCGCTGCTAACGCTGCGCGCTTGGGGGGCGATGCCCGCGTTGCAATTGAATCACTATTGAAAGCAGGCCGTGAGGCAGAGCGAGAAAATTCTGAAAAGGTTTTGTTAAAGCACCTGAAAAAAGCCTTTGAATCAGTGGATGCAGTTTCTCTTTTAAAAGGTTTAAAGCACTTGAATGAAAATGAAAAACTGCTGCTTGGAGAAATAGCGCAAGCTGACGGAATCACTTCAGGGCAGGTTTTTGAGGCATTCAAAAAAAAATCAAAGTCGCCCCTGACAGAAAGAAGGCTTCGCGACCTGTTGAACGGCCTTGAAAAAAGAGATTTTGTTTCTTCAGAACAGCTTAGCTTGGGCAACAAGGGCAAAACCAGAAAATACCATTGTAGGCTTCCACAAAAAATGGTGTTAAAAGAGCTTTCCAGCAACTGAGGCCTCAGTTGGCACGGCGAATTGAGGCCCAGTTGGCACGGCGCATGTGCCCTCTCTTCGATGGGGGCGGTAATGCGTAGATTATTTTTGGCGGCAATACCTTATAGCAAAAATTTGCTATTGTACTGAAGCAAACCTATAAAAACACTAAAAAGGTTACTATTTTTGGAGCGCAAAAAGGGAACTGCATGGCCAAAAAAAAGTCGCTTAAAAAAAAGAGAATCTCCAAGAAAAGTCTTTCAAAAAAACCAATGAAAGGTCTGATTACAAAAAAAATCGATGAAATTGTTTCAGACCTTTCAGAAAATCGTGCGGAGCACTCCAAGGGATTTAATTTGCTTGTTGAAGATCTTTTGCACTCAGGCTCTGCAGAGAAAAGCGGTGCCTGCGATGAGGAAATTGCAGTCGGTCTTGCGGCCCTTTACTTTAGAGAAATTGCACGGCTTGGTTTCAAGCGCTCTCTTGAAATTGACGACGTAATCAATGCTTATTTTTATGCTCTTGCAAGACTTTCAAGAAAGGATTTTGAGTCAAGGGAAATAATGGAAGTGATTAAGAGGGCCAAAAGCTATTGAGGGTTAATATGAAACACACGTTGTCGGATGAAGAGGTCGCGCTGCGAATTGTTGAAATTTATTTTGAAGAAGTTGCAAAAAGGCGCGACAAAGCAGTGGATTTTGACTCAATGATTAACACTTATTTTTACGTGTGCGAAAAAATGAAGAAAAAAGAAGAACTGCTTGCATCAATGAAAAACAAGGTTGCAGTTGAAGAAAAAAAACTTTTGACCATGCACAAGGAAGAAATAATTCCAGCGGTTGAAGAATTAAAAGAAAAAATCCCTGAAAAATTCTGAAAAAAACGGTTTTTTTTTTAAAACAGGTTTTGTCTGTGCCTTCTGCCCCTTCTTGCGGTAGAAGAAGGGTTTTGTCTTTCAACAATGTCTTTTGCCGCTCCAATGTGTTCTCGTGCAGTTTCTCTTGCATTTAATGCTGCGCTTAGTGCATTTTTAGTTAATCTAATGAGTCTTCTTGAAGCCCTTTGGGTGCTTCGTACTTTTTGCGCGGATGGTCTTTTTCCGCTGCTAAAAAGTGACTTTGTGCTTGCAACAATGTCTGTGGCATATGTTTCAGCTGCTTTCTTGTGCAGTGCTGAAGAATTTTTCCATGCCCTTGCTTGGTTAATGTGATCTCTTGCAGCTGGAGAAATTCTTCTTCTAGTTGGTTTTGCCATGCTTTATAAAAATCTCTTTTGTTGTTTTAAAATCTATCCCTTGAAAACTATTTCTATCGCGTCCCTGTGTTTGAGTTTGTGCTCTTTTCCTACGACCATTTTTGTTTTGGAGTCGATTGCGCGGATAAAGCCTTTTCCGATGTCTGTGTGGAGCCTGAACGCAAAATCCAGTGCAGTGGATTCGGGCGGCAGCAGGTAGCAGTCCGGGATGTAGTTTCCGTGCTGGTCCTGCAGTTTTGAGCCGGCAGGGAAAACAGCTATGAATTTCAGCACTTCGAAAACCGCTGCGTCAAGCATATGTTGCACGCCCGTTGACTCGTGCTTTTCCAAAACATTTGTTTTGATGTATTCAAGCCCTTTTTTTTGCTTTTCATCCAGTTCTTTTAATTGTCTGAAACTGTCTGAGCCAGGCATATAATCTATTGCGTTTTCTTTTGCGGCCTTTTTCAGAGCCAGTTCGGATATTGCACTGCACCCGAAAACAGGCAGGTGTGGGAATTTTTCCTTTATGCGTCCGACGTTTTTCTGTGCGCCCTCCAAGTCAATTTTGTTTGCAGCAATCACAATGGGCTTTGAGGCCTGTCTGAGATTTGTTGCAAACGTTTCCTTGTCCTCTTCGCTCCACTGGAACAGTTTTTTTTCAAGCAGGCCGCTTTTGTTCAGCGCGGTTTCAATTGTTTTTTGTGTTGCTCCAATGCCTGAAAGGTTTTGCTGCATTGTTTCTAACAGTTTTGCCTTTGAGTCAACTGAAAGCTTTCCGAACTTCACCCAGTTTTTTTTAATTATTCCAAAAAACCATGCGTCAATTTCTTTTTCCAAAAACTCGACAAAATTGACGGGGTCAAATTTTTCGGCACCCACACTTTCCCCTTTTTCGTTTGTGCCACCGCTTGCATCCACTACATGGATAAGGCAGTCAGCGCGGCTCAAATCGCTTAGGAACTGGTTTCCCATTCCTTTTCCTTCGCTTGCGCCGGGAACAAGCCCTGCCACATCAATTATTTCTATTGGCACAAACCGGGTGCCGTTTTTGCAGTATCCTGTGCGTGGATTGCACTGCACTCCAAATTCTCGATCAATGCATTTAACGCGCACAAAACCTATTCCCTTGTTTGGCTCAATTGTGGTGAAAGGGTAAGACGCCATCGGGGCGTTTAAAAGCGTTGCTGCATTGAAAAAAGTGCTTTTGCCACTTGAAGGGGCACCCACTAGGCCAATCTGCATTTTTGAATCAAAAAG
This sequence comes from Candidatus Iainarchaeum sp., assembly GCA_016186855.1. GTDB lineage: Archaea > Iainarchaeota > Iainarchaeia > Iainarchaeales > GW2011-AR10 > JACPKT01. The sequence goes on from JACPKT010000110.1 coordinate 3,927, forward strand.
AATTCTTTTGGAGTAGTTCTTTAAGTATAACTACAATAAAAGTCATTTAAAGCAGCTATAGGATAGAGGCTATTCTACGGGCTTCCCAAGCCCGTGGCGCGGGTTCGAGTCCCGCTGGCTGCATTGAGCCCTTGCGCGGGCTCGCGACGCGTATAGTGCCATTTTCAACGGCACGTTATTACAAAGGCTTGAAGAGAGTGTCGCATATTATACAGATGTTTGATTATCCATTATTTTGTAAAAAAATTACGCTGCCAAATTTGCGATTAAACGCATTTTTATGACAGATTCAATTCTCAAAAACTGGGTTTTTCAAAAAATCAAGGAAAAACTTTTGCCGGGAGGGATTATTAGAATTGTTTGTCCTCCAGAGCAAGGTGCAATGCTTGCAGGACTTTTGGGGAAAACCGGTTTTGTGTCAATCCGCTTGAGGAAAATGGCTCAACAAGATGTTGTAACAATATATGATAACTTTTTGTTTAATCTGGGTCAGCCCCCAACGATAATTATTGCACGAAAGCCAAGAGAGTAGTCTGCATGGATTTAAAACCATTAGAAAGAATTCTTTTGGATGCAAAATCAATAGCTGTTGTAGGGCTTTCGCGTGACCCGTCAAAGGACTCGCAGTCGGTTGCAGCTTACCTGCAGGAGCATGGTTACAAAATAATTCCGGTGAACCCCTCTTCTGATGAAATTTTGGGCGAGAAGGTTTTTCATTCCGTTTCAGAAATAAAAGAACCAGTGGATATAGTGGATATTTTCCGCCCATCAGAAGAGTGCGGGCAAATTGTAAAAGAAGCCGTGAAACTGAGGCCAAAAATGGTTTGGCTGCAGCTTGGAATTGAAAGCGGTGAGGCAAAAAAAATTGCGGAGCGCTCTGGAATAGTCTTTGTGCAAAACAAGTGTATTCGAACAGAGCACAGGCGCCTGGCTGGGCTTTAAATTAGTTTTTCTCCAACTGCTTTTGTATGGGCCAGCTTTGGACGCAAAAGTATTTTCCGGCTTCTTTTGAAGAGTTTGTGGGCAATGTGGAAATTGTTAGGGAAGTGCAGGAATGGGCCAAAAAGTGGCGTGACGGTAAAACCGAAAAACCTTTTTTG
>JACPKT010000111.1 GCA_016186855.1 Candidatus Iainarchaeum sp.
CCTTGAGGGCGTTTGCAAGCCTTCTGTACAAATAACCGCTAACCTTGGTTGAAACCCCTGTGTCAACTTCTCCTTGTCTTCCACCCATTGCGTGGTAAAAGTATTCAAAGGCACTCATTCCGTCCATAAAATTGCTTGAAATGAATCCTCCTGCAATTACCCCGACGTCTTTTTTCTGGTTTAATGCAATCAGCCTGTCCTTAAACCCTCTTTTTGGCCTTCCCTCCCTTACCGCCGCCTGCCCCCAGAGTCCTGAAAGGTTTGTGAGGTTGACTGCAGAGCCTCTTGAGCCGCTCAATATCATTGTGATTGTGTTATATTTTGGCATTGGACCAAACATTTCTGTCACTTTCTCTTCCATTATCTGTTTTTGGACTTTTTCTTTCACCCTGGCACCAAGGTCCATCATTTTTATTTCAAAACTTTCTTCAAGTGTTCTTCCAGGAATGTGTTCAAGTGTGCCTTTCCTATACTGCTTTACAAGCTCTTCTGATGATTCTATTTCTTCCTGAATTGCCTTTTCAGTCACTTTTTTTACTGTTGGCGTTGTCTTGTACTCGTCAAGAGATACAGTCATACCAAAAGTGCTTACAATTTCTGCTGAAATCTTTCCAAGAGTGTCATAAAATCTTGTGATTACTTCGCGAGGATAATCCCGTGCTAAAACATCAATAAGCCTTCCTTTTCCTTCCCCGATACTCTCGCCATCAATTACTCCGGTGACAAGAACGCCTTTTTTGATTTTTACAACAGTGTGGTCATCAACCCTTCTTTGAACTTCTTTATCTTTAATGCTTAAATTTTCAACCACCCTGCATGTTTTAGTTTTGTACTCAAGGTTAAGGTCTTTTGGCAAAAGCTGTGAAAAAATAAGCCTACCTGAATATTCTTTTCCCCTGTCGGGTTTTGGCAGGTCAGTGATTCCCATCATGTGGAAAAGTTTCATGGCCTCATCTTTTGAGAACTGTGTGGATGCAAGTGTCAGAATGAACACTCCGCTTACGCCGTCCTCGTCCAGAATTATAACCGGCGCACCGTACCTTGGGGAAATTATTTGGTTTTCCACAAACATGAGTTCTTTTGCCTCTGTAATGCCTTCCTGTGTCTGCGGCACATGCATGTTCATTTCATCGCCGTCAAAATCTGCATTGTAGGGTTTGCAGTTTCCTGTCAGAAAGCCGTTTGCAAAAAAGTTATGAGAACCGGCTTTTGTTGTAATGTCAAATGCAAATGGCATTTTTATTTCTTCTATTTGTTCAATCGTTTCCCACACAAGCCCGCTATTTCCAAGGCCTTTTGTAGCTTCTTCTTTCCACTCTTCAAATGAAGGAAATGATATTGAAAGTCCAGCGGTTTCTTTGTTGAAGTGCATCCACCTTCCAAGCATTGCTACAGAGATGCCAGTTTTTTGAGAAATTTCTTTGAATGTTATGCGTTCTTTGCGTAATGCGTGGGTCAATTTGTATAAGTATTTTCTTTTTTTAATTTCTTTTTCTTTTAAGGTTAAATATTGAAAAACTGCTCTTGCAATGTTGTCTTTAAAACTTGCATAAACAAAACCAATTCCTCCATGCAAGTTTTTCAGTGCAGTTGTTGTTGCAGAAAGCTTTATGACATTGATTATGCTCATGGTTCCATCTTTTCTATAGTTTCCTTTTTCTTTGGAGATTGAGGCAATCCTTATTTTAAAATCATTGAGAAGTTTCTCTATGCCTTCTATAAATTCGTTGGCATCTGCATCTTTTATTTTTGCAATTTTAAAAGTGGGGGTTAAAAAACTAGTTTTTATTTTTTTTCTAGCAGTAGGTGTTGAAAGTTCGCACCCAAGATATGCTGCCAAAAACTCTCTTTTAATGAATAATGGTGCTTTTCTAATCCATTCTGGAACAAATGTTTTTTGTGTTACTTTATCTCCATTTGGGGCTCCAAGTATTTTTAAAATTAAACAGAAAGGTTTGTTTCTGACCTCAAAATGCGAACCACTGCCGACTACTTCAATTGTTTTTTTATAATTATAAATTTTTCCGGAATATTTTCTCGTAACAATTTTTTCTGGTTCAAATCCAAGCTCTCTTATATCCTCTCTAATATTTTCCAAATCTGAAACTTGCCCCCTAAAAATTGCCCTTGCTTGGTGACCTTTAAGTATAAATGTTCCATCTCCAAACAAATGCCCTGTTAACCTTGCAAAAATTCTTGTTTTTGCATCTGCCATATTCAGGTTCGTTAGTTTTTTTTCTTTTAGTTTTTTCAAAAGGCTTTTATGATATGTTTTTTCCAGTAAATGGTCAACAAGTATTTTTTCAGAAAGAATTATTTGTTCATTTGCTTCAACAAGTGGCGTGTCAATAGGTCTAACAATAAGTTTGTGTCCCTTTTTCAGCTTTCCAGCCTCAATAATACCATTACTAGAATAAAAAGGATGGTCTTCTGTTACCTTTATTGTTCTGCCTGTTTCCGCAGTTGTGATTTTGAAACATTTTTTTTCAAGTTCCTCAGGTTTTATTTTCCAAAATCTTGCCAAATTTGTAGAAAAGACATTTCCTGTTTCCTGGTTGCATGTAGAAACCCTTTCTGCGTCAAAATTACTTTCTAAAGAAGAAATTCTGTCTTGTAATCCGCTCTCCAACAGAACATTCGTTTTTCCATCAACGCACACAATTGCGTTTAATCTGAAAGTTTTTCCCGGAAGAATTTTTGCCTTGTGGCAAAGCATTGAAAGCCTGTGAAGCGATGGCTGCCTATTGAAAAGAACAAAATCCCCGTCCGAAAGCAGTCTTTCAATTTTTGAGCCTGGCTCTATTTCGGATAGCACTTCTTCCTTGTTTTGGTCCGTGATTTTTTTTCTTGAACCATTGGGCCTTATCAGGTAAACTGCACGGTTTTCCTGCACTATTTTTTTGATTTTTTCAATATTAAACTCTGTTACTGGCTCTGGCACTGTCATCTCTTTTGCAACCGCTTCTGGCACCCCAAGTTCGTTAATTGAAAGCTGTGAATCCGGGGTGATTATAGAGCGGGCTGCATAGTTTACCCTTGTTCCTGTCAAATTGTATCTAAACCTTCCCTTTTTTCCCTGAAGCCTCTGCACAATTGTCCTAAGTGCTCTCCCGCTCCGATGTTTTGCAGGTGGGACTCCTGCAGTGTTGTTGTTAAAATAAGTTGTCACATGGTACTGCAACAGGTCCCAAAGGTCTTCAATTATGAGCTGTGGTGCCCCCGCCTCTATATTGTCTTTTAGCCTCATGTTTATTCTAATTATGTCAACAAGCTTGTGCGTCAAATCGTCCTCGCTTTTTATTCCAGTTTCAAGGGTAATTGACGGCCTAATGGTTATCGGCGGCACCTGCAGGGCGGTCAAAATGAACCATTCCGGTTTAAGTTTTGTCACATCATAGCCAAACAATTCAAGGTCTTTTGTTGAGATTTTTTCAATCCATTCCCTTATTTCAGTCGGGTAAATCCTTTCCTTGTTGAAAAAAAAATTTGTCGGCTTGTCAAGTAGCAATTCCCCCATGTCTGGACTTTTACAGTGCGGGCATTTTTTCACTTTTTTTGCGCGCAGGACAATTTTTTTCTGTATGCTTTCAATGTCATTTTCGGTATTTTGGCGTAGGTGTTCGATTTTTTCTTCAAGAAGTTTTAATCTCCCGCAAGCCCTGCATGTTGCATGCATTAGCACTTCAAGCCGTTTTGAAAACTCTGGGTGCACAACAGGTCTTACAAGCTCTAGGTTTCCAAAGTGACCTGGGCACTGCTTCATTTTCTGCCCGCATGTTTTGCATCGGATTCCAGGATTTATTACTCCAAGATGAGGATCCATTAACCCCGATTCCATTGGGAAACCGTCTTTGTCATAAGTTTCAGGGGTTTTTATTTCAAGAGCGCTCATTTTCCTTATTTGCTCAGGGCTGAGCACATAGAAATCTATTGAATGGATTTTTTTTGAAAGCATTAGGCCTTGTCACCTATGTTTAGTTTTGGGTAAATCCCAAGTGATTTCAGTTCTTCAAGCAGCAATTTAAAGCCATAACTCATTTCAACAGGGTACACTTTTGCCCCCCCACACATCATGCAGTATCTTTTCTTTCTTATCTGGTCGTCAATTGCAATTACCCCACATTTTTCGCAGACAATTTCAACTACTTTGTCAGAGTCCTCGATAAACTTTTCCTGCAAAAGCATTGCGGCACCGTGCCCAACAAGCGTTTCCCCCTCCATTTCTCCAAACCGCAGGCCGCCTTCCTTTTCTTTTCCCTCTGTTGGCTGGCGTGTAAGGATCTGAACAGGTCCCCTGCTTCTTGCCTGTATTTTGTGTGAAACCATGTGGAAAAGCCTTCTGTAAGAAACAATTCCTGTAAATATTTCCCCGCGGATTCTTTTACCGGTTCGCCCGTCATAAAAAACTTCTTTGCAGTCTTTTCTAAACCCACTTTCCTCAAGCATTGTTTCAAGCTCTTCCCTGTTCGCACCGCTGAATGGCGTTCCGTCAATTTCTTTTGCATTGATAGCCCCAACTTTTCCCCCAAGCATTTCAAGTAAGTGACCAATAGTCATTCGAGACGGAATAGAGTGCGGATTCAAAATCAAGTCTGGTTTTAAGCCACTCTGGGTAAAAGGCATGTCTTCTTCTGGAACAATTGCCCCGATGACTCCTTTTTGTCCGTGCATTGAGCTGAACTTGTCACCAAGCTCTGGAATCATGTTGCTTCTAACTTTTACTTTTACAAGCCTGTTCCCCGACTCCGATTCTGTCAAAATTACTTTGTCAACAAAACCGCCTTTTCCTTTTCTCACGCTGATTGAAGCCTCCCGTCTTTTTTCTTTTGCAACCCCGAATTCTGTAACTTCTTCCAAAAACCTCGGCGGTGAAGTGCGGCCGAGTATAACGTCTTTTTCGTCAACTTCTTCTTCAAGCCTTACCAGGCCATCCTCTCCTAAGTGCTTGTAATACTCTTCCCCAAGGTAGCCGACTGTTTCCTCGTTTGGGACTTCAAACTTGTCAATCTGGCCTCCAGGATAACGGTTTTCAGCTCCTTCATATGTCCTAAAATATGCGCTTCTGCCTAGTGCGCGGTCCACTGAGCCCTTGTTTAAAATCACTGCATCCAGAATGTTGAACCCATGGTATGGCATTATTGCAACCACAAAATTTTGCATTTGCGGCCTTGAATTCAAATTAATTAAGTCCATTGTTTTTGTTTTAACCAGCGGTTTTTGTGGGTAGTGCAGAAAGTAGCTCTCGGTGTCACTTCTGTAGTTAAAATTTATGCCGCTGATTCCCTGCGCCTGCTTGAACATTTTTGCCCCGTGAAGGGCTTTTCCCGCCAAGTTGTGCTGAAGGAAAGGAATGAAAGAAGTTATCAGGCTCAAAATTCCTATTGGGTCGATTTCCAAATGGGTTGTTTCTTTAGTAATGTGAGCTTCATCAATTGAGATTAAAGCGTTTTCCTCTTCCTCTGCATCTAGGTACTCTATCACTCCCTTTGCAACAAGGTCATGCCAAGAGAGTTTCCCCTCTTTTGCAAGCTTTATGTCCTCGTTTGAAATTTTTA
>JACPKT010000112.1 GCA_016186855.1 Candidatus Iainarchaeum sp.
AATTTCTTCCTTTAAATTTATTTTCCAGTAGGTTTTGTTTTCTATTCCTTTTTTTGAAACAATCAGCATTTCGCCGGGCAAAACCTTTTGTATTCCCTCAAAGAATGTTTCGTTCCCTGGCACGCACCGCATGCTCAGGTAAAAATCAATCGCCCTCTTGTTTACGGTTCTTTTTATTTCGTTGAATTGAAACAGTGCTTTTATTTCAGACGCAAATAAAAATTTCTGGCCGTCAAAAAAATAGTATAATGGCTTTTTTCCCATCCGATCGCGCGCAAGAAAAAGTTTTTTGTTTTTCAAGTCCCACAATGCAATTGCAAACATTCCTGAAAGACCGTCAACAAAATTTTCCCCGTATTCTTCGTATAAATGCACAATTGTTTCACCATCGCTATTGGAGTAAAATGAATGTCCTTTTTTTTCAAGTCCTGCCCTTAATGTTTGAAAATTATAAATTTCTCCGTTAAAAACTGAACACAGACTCTTGTCTTCGTTGAACATTGGCTGGTTGCCTTTTTCGCTGAGGTCAATTATGCTTAGCCTTCGAAACCCCAGCGAAATGTTTTTCTCTTCAAAAAACCCCTTGTTGTTTGGCCCTCTGTGCTCAATGCAGGAAACCATTTTTTTGAGCAGGTCAGAATCATTGAAGCCAAACAATCCAGCAATTCCGCACATCACATTACCTCGTCGTATACATCAATTATTTTTGAAATCACCACGTTTTTTTCAAAATTTTTTTCCACTATTTTTTTTCCATAATTTCCAAAATTTTTTGCAAGGTTTTTATCATCCAATAGCAAACAGGTTTTTTTTACCCATTCATTCAAATTATTTGGTTCCAATAGAAAGCCGCTTTTATTGTCTTCTACAGTCTCTTTTATCCCCCCAACATTGCTTGCAATAACCGGCTTTCCAGCAGCCATTGCTTCTATTGCAACGCGCCCAAATGGTTCCTCCCAAACAGATGGAAAAAGCACCAGATTGCACAACTTGTACAACTCAACAAGTTTTTCAAACGGGATATTCCCAGTAAAAAAAACATTTCTGGCATTTTTTTCCTTAAAGAATTTTTCGCAAGCTTGTTTTAGTGGACCGGTTCCAACAAGCACAAACAATGCGTCTTTTTTTTCTTTTCCAACGTCTTCAATTATTTTTAAAAGGTTTGAAATTCCTTTTTCGTAGGAGAACCTGCCGCAAAACAAAACTATTTGTTTTCCCTTAAAACTGTTTAAACCTTGTGTCAGGTTTTTTTTCTGAAATGCCTTAACGTCTACTGGGTTTGGGATGATTATAGTGTTTTCGCCTATATTTTTTTCCATCATTTTTTTGTGCACTGCATTGCTTATTGCAATTTTTTTGTCTGCCTTGTTGATGGTGTGAAGGTTTTTTCTGATCAAATTCATTTTCAGCAGTTCCCATGGAACCCTGTAAATGGGATTGGATTCTATAATATCAGTTAAACTGCACTCGCAGTTTTGCAGGTTTGGCTTTAAGCAAGTGCTTTTCGTGCACGCAAACCAGTAATCCCGAAAGTGTACAACACATGGTCTCCCGGTTTGTTTTGCCGCTAAAACTGCTGCAAAGGATGTTAGTCGGTCCTGTGCATGGACTATGTCGATTTTTTCTTTTGTGATTGTTTTTGTCAAAAAAGTTTTAAGGAAAGTGTTTTGAAAAACTGTCAGGGGCAAAAATTTTTTGAACTGGATTGTGCTTGTTTCGTATTTTTTGGTCGAGGCAATAACAGCTTCGTGCCCTTTTTCAATTAGTCCTTGCGCAATAATTTGCGTGCTTTGTTCTGCTCCTCCAAAGCCCGGGCCAAAATAATTTGTCAGTAAAACTTTCATCAGATTACCTTTGTGCTGAAAATAAATTAATTCAAATAGTGGAGTTGATTTAAAATAGTTGCAATTTTTTTCTTTTTATCGTTGTACCAAAAGCGATATTTTATAAAATTAGTCTGCAGTGTTTTTTATTAGTGGTTTTGTGAATTTGGAAAATAAAAACGTGCTTGTCACTGGTGGTGCCGGTTTTATTGGCTCTTCTCTTGTCAGGATTCTTTTGGAAGAGAAAGCCAATGTATTTGTTTTTGACAATTTTTCAACAGGCAGTTTGAAGCTCTTACAGGAAATTGAGGACAGGGTTAAAATTATTCAGGGCGATGTAAGGAGCAGCGATATTGGAAATATTTTTTCAAAAAACAGTGTTGATGTTGTTTTTCACCTTGCGGCAGAGCCTTATATTCCTTCTTGCTATGACCGGCCGAAAGATTTTTTTGAAACCAATGCAAACGGAACATTGAATGTTCTTTTGGCTGCAAAAGATAGCGGGGTCAAGAGGCTTTTATATTTTTCTTCTTCTGAAGTTTATGGGAGCGCCCAAAAAAACCCAATGGATGAAACCCACCCATTTTACCCTTTATCGACCTATGCAGTAAGCAAACTGTCGGCTGAAAGGCTTTGCTTTACGTTTTCACACGAGCACGGCTTGGATGTTGTAATTCAAAGGCAGTTTAATGTTTTTGGACCGCGTGAAACCCACCCGTACATTATTCCTGAAATAATAAGCCAGCTTTCTTCATCAAGTGAACTTTCGCTTGGAAACCTTGAATCAAGCAGGGATTTTACCTTTGTGGAGGATGCTGTGCGTGCGTCAGTTGCATTGATGAAAGAAGATAAAGCAGTCGGGGAAGTTTTTAATTGTGGCACCAAAAAATCTTATACAGTCAAAGAAATAGCACAGATTATTGGAAAATTAATGGGTAAAAAAAATATTTTGATTAAAACAGAAAAAAAAAGATTTCGGCCAATGGATGTGCAAAAACTTGTTGGCGACTACTCAAAACTTTACAATTTAACCGGGTGGGTGCCGAAGGTTTCTTTTGAGGACGGGTTGCAAAAAACAATCCAGTGGCATGCTGAAAATAACCATAAATGGCCGTTTGAGGACAGAATTTGAGTAGTTTTTAATAATGGTGTTTTTGTGCCTAAAGTTCTGATAACTGGAATTAATGGTTTTGTTGGGTCTCATTTGGCTCAACATGTTATTGGTATTCCTGATGCTGAATTGTTTGGCTTGCTTAGAAACAAAAACTCTGATGTTGAGAACGTTAAAGAAATTTTTAAACAAATAAATTTTTTGTATGCTGACATTTTAAATTATCAAGAATTGTTTAAAGTGATAAAAACAGTTGAACCGGATTATGTTTTTCATTTGGCTGCACAGCCATTTGTCCAGGAATCTTGGCGTGACCCGAGGAAAACTTTTGAAGTAAACGTGATTGGCTCCATTAATTTGCTTGAAGCGCTAAGAAACGCGGGAATTGATGCAAAAATTCATCTTGCAAGCACCAGTGAAGTTTACGGGCAAGTGAAAAAAAACGAGTTGCCTGTAACCGAGCAAAACCAGTTGAGGCCTTTTAGTCCTTATGGTGCAAGCAAGCTTGCAATGGAATTTTTGGCGCAACAATATTTCAAAAATTACGGTTTAAAGATTTTTATCACAAGGGCATTTAACCATTCTGGCCCCAAATCCCCGAGAAATTATATTTTAAGCGATTGGTCAAGGCAGGTGGCATTTCATGAAAAGGGAAGGCTGGAATATTTGTCTGTTGGAAATTTGACCGTTGAAAGGGATTTTAGCGATGTTCGGGACGTGGTGAGGGCTTATTGGCTTGTTGCAAAAAACGGCAAGGCAGGCGAACCTTACAATGTGTGTTCTGGGGCAAGCATTAAAATGGCTCAAATCCTAAAAAAACTTCAAGTACTTGCAAATTCCAAACTCAAGGTAAAAAAAGATTCCAAAAAATTCAGGTTAAATGACCTAAAAACAATTGTTGGCTCTAATGAAAAGATTCTAAAGGCAACTGGCTGGAAACCGCAAATTCCTTTCAACCAAACAATAAAGGATACTTTAAATTACTGGAGGTTGAAGGTTAACTAGTTTTTTTTACTTGCCTGCAAGTAAATTTGTTCCAACTGCTTGAATTTTTCACTCCATTGAAACAAGCGCGCTGTTTTTTTTGCAGCAAAGGAAACGGCATTTTTTTCATTTTTGGGCAAGTTCATTATTTCAATTATTTTTTCTGCTGTCGCATCTGGCGCGGAAAAATTAACTATAAACCCGTTTTTTGCGTTTTCTACAATGTTTCCAAAAGATTTGATGTCATTTAGGATGGGAATGATGCCAAGGTGCATTGCTTCAACCGCGCTGATTCCAAATGATTCGAAATCTGATGCTGAAACAAAAAATTCTGCTTTTGAAAAATAATCCAAAAGTTCTTTTTCATCTAAAGGGTTGATTATGAAAACATTTTTTTCCAGGTTTTTTGAATTAATCTGTTGTTCAAATTTTTGCCTGTTGTTCAACTCATCTTTTCCAACGATGTATAATTTTACCTTTTCATTTCGTGAAATGATTTTGGAAAAAGTTTCAATGAGGTTTTCTATTTTTTTGTTTTTTGCAAATCTTCCAACAAACAAAAAACAGTTTTTTTCCCTGCGGACATTAATGTTTTCAAACGCTTCAAATCCCACACCTATCTCGCATAGAAAGGTTTTTTTTGAAATTTTTTTAACCAAATCAAAGTCATTTTTGCTTATGGCAATTATTTTGTCCGCAAAGTTTAGCAAAAACCTGTTCCAGAGGTAAAAATAAGCCCATTTGACAATTCCAATATTTTTTGTGTGAAATATCCCTCCATAGCTTGAAATTATTACTGGTTTTTTGTGCAAAAACTTTGTTAAGAGCAAAAAATCTGAAAAAAAACCAATGCCGTGAACGTGCAAAATGTCAAATTTTTTTGCAAAGCCAAAAACTTTTGGCGCAATTTTATAGTATTTTAGGTCAATAAAAGGAATTCGGTTTATTTGTATTTTTTTTAAAACTTCTTTTTCTTTTAGTAAAACATTTGATTTTGAGCACTTGTTTAAGCAAACAACTTCGCAATAATGGTTTTTTTCCAACAAAAGAGTGGAAATATCTTCCACTACTTTTTCTATTCCCCCCACACACGGCCAAAAGTGGTTTGTAACGTGCAATATTTTCATCTGTTCCAAACTCCTTTAATGATTCCGGCCATCAGTCCTGTTCCAAATGCAGCCGCACGAATGCAAAAGATAAATGGAGAAATTGCAGCCAATGCAATGTCTTTTTGCATTGCTTTAATTAAAAAAGGAAGCGTTGTTAGAAACCCTAGAAACAAAATTGTCATTTCGCCTTTCATAATGAGTTGCGTTTCCAAATTCAACACAAGCACGCCAAGCACTGGAAAAATAATAAATAAGTAAAACAAAATTATTTGCAGTTTTAGTACCTGCGGGGTGTAAGAGTCTTTTATCATTTTGTCAGAGTGCTTTTTGTAAAGCAGGACTCTCCAGTATGCCCGAAAAAATTTTTTCTTAAAATAATCAAAAAAACTTGTATCGTGTTTGTGGAAAACGATTGCGTTTGGGTTAAAGGCAAGTTTGTATCCTTTTTTTGCCAGCTTAAAGGAAAGTTCAGGGTCCTCTCCAGAAGCAGTGGGAAAAGACTCATCATAACCTTGCACTTCAAAAAAAGCATCTCTTCTGTATGCGGCAGAATAGCTTCCCATCCAGTCAATTTTTTTGGATTTCATTATTTTTTCATAACGGTCTTCTATTTCCAACTGGATGAACCGGGCGCAAAATTCTTTCTGCTTGGTTTTGTATGCTCCCTGCACTCCAATTACTTCTGGGTCACTAAATGGCTTGACCATTTCG
>JACPKT010000113.1 GCA_016186855.1 Candidatus Iainarchaeum sp.
AACTTTACACTTACCTTGTGTGGGGGCTTGTTTTAATCCTCATAATAATGAGCTTTTTTGAGGATGTTGGGGCGCTTTTGACTTCGCTTGGGCTCATAGGTTTTGGGATTACCTTTGCACTGCAAAAACCCATTTTGAATTTTGTGGGGTGGCTGACAATAATTTTAACCAACCCTTTTACGGTTGGTGACAGGATAGAGGTTTCACAGATTCGAGGTGATGTTCTTTCAATTAACACAATGTATACTAGGATGCAGGGCACTAGGGCTACTTCGCAGGAAAAAAGCGAAAAGATAATCACCCTTCCAAACGAATTCATACTCACAAACCCCGTAATAAATTATTCCCGCCTCGGAGACCTTTTCACCGATGAGCTGGCGATTTCAATAACTTTTGAAAGCAACTGGAGAAAGGCAATGGAAATACTGGAAAACGTGGTCCTCACAACTATTGCAAATTACAGGAAAGACGTGCCTATTACAAAGGCAGAAAAAAAGGCTTGGCACGAGGCAATAAAGCTGTTGCAGGAGGCCTCCAAAAAAATCAAAAGCGGTTTTGTGAAAGAATCTGTAAAGGAAAACATTGACATGCTTAAAACAACAGAAACAAAGCCATCTCCTGAAATTCCAAAGCCACAGTTCCAGTTGGTTTTAGGAGAGTCAGCTCTAAACCTAAGCGTTATTTACCAGACAGATTTGCGCTCTGTCAGGCAGACAAAGCACGAAATCGTGAAAGGATTCCTTGAGGAAATTGAAAAATGGCACGACATAGAAATAGCTTACCCGCACATGCAGATAGTTACGCAGGGAAAAACAAGGGGCATAAAAAAAACAGGCAAAAACATCTTAACATTCATGGAAGCCGAAAACCAGCAACCTATTTAAAGAACAGTGTTTTTTATTTTTCATGCGTGCATCGGTAACACAGCCAAACTTTAAAAGGATGCGGCTTGCAAGAAAAATAAAGCGAGCTGTCACTTTCCCTGTTTTTCCTTTGTTTTCGCCTTGGGTTGCCGGCCGGCACAGAACAGGTGCCGTTAGGGAAGCTGTCGCGGTTAATAAAAGGGGCGGAAAAGCGCTAATAAATTATTTGGGCGAGCACTACAAGGACCCTCTGTTTGTGCAAGAGGCAAAAAAAGAGTACCACAGGCTGGTTTGGGAGCTTGCAAAAGCAAAAAAAAGCAACCAAAACTTTATTGCTGCCATTTCCATCAAACCGTCCCAGTTTGGCTTTGATGTAATTGGCCTGCAGACACAGGAAAGCAGAAAAAATACTTTTCAAAACATGAGGGAAATAGTTGAACACGCAAGAAGGCATGGAATTGAGGTCGAAATAGACATGGAGCACTCAAACTATACTGATTTTACGCTTGACACCTTCAAAAAACTCTTATCAGAATTTAAAGGAGGCCTGCGAGTTTGCCTTCAGGCAAACCTTCAAAGAACAGAGCAGGACTTGCTTGAACTGGTAAGATTTGCCCAAGAACTTGGAGTGCGGGTTGGAATAAGACTGGTGAAAGGAGTTTACCCGGAAATACAAAACCTCAAGGCCTTTCACAAAGATGAAGAAATAATTGAAAACTTCAAGCGCCTTGTAAGAATTGCGTTTGAAAATTCAGGCAATTTGGGCATTGCAATTGGAACCCACCGCCTTGACATTTTTAATTTGGCAAACAGGCTAAGCAAAGAAACCAGGACAAAGTATGAACCGCAAATGCTTAAAGGGATTGCGCTGAAATTAAAGCGCGAACGCTACAAGGACCGCGAAAATAAATTGACAGTATATGTCCCTTATGGGGAGGACGCCGTAGAATATGGCTCAAGAAGGGCAAAAAAATTCCTTAAACTTCTTTTCTATGGAAGCCTGCACTGGGTCGGCAAAGGAAAATGACAAAAAAACAAGGGCTAATTTATTTAAAAGTTCCATCAGTAAAATATTTAGATTCTGGTTGTGCTCTGGTAGTCTAGCGGTTAGGATACAGCCCTGTCACGGAACCTTTTCTTCTTTGGAATAAAATCCTTGAAAAAAAGGCGCCACAGTGCGGCTGTGACCCGGGTCCGAATCCCGGCCAGGGCGTGGAATTCATTAATTGTAGGACACTGTTTCTTGTTAGCCTTTTTACTCACCAAATGAAAAGTATTTAAACTTCCGACAAACACAATTGTTGACTGGTTGAAATGGAAAGGAATTTTTTTGCCGGAGTTTTTGCCTTAATTCTGTTTGCAGCAGTGCTTAGCGGTTGCACCAAAACACTGCCGCCACAAGGAAACACCAGCGGAGGAACCACGGTTGAGTTCAAGGAAATACAGAGGTTTAAAAGCAATGAAGAATTGGTTGCAGCGTTCAAAGAAGCCCAGCAGAAAAATTATGCACGGGGCGGAATTTTTGACAACGCAATTGGAATTGGAGCCGTGCCAATGATGGCAACAACAAACTCGGGAGCATCTGCGGGAGCTGAATCCGGGCGCGGTTCGACAGATTTTTCCACAACAAACATTCAGGTTGAAGGGGTTGACGAGGCAGACATTGTCAAAACTGATGGAAGATACATTTACAATTTTTCAAACAACAAGCTGATTATTACCGACGCGTACCCAATTGAAGGTTCCCAGATTGTTTCAAAAACTGTTTTGGAAAATGTTTTTCCGCTTGAAATGTTTGTGAAAGCTGACACGCTGCTGTTGTTTGGAAACAAAACACAGCAATACCAGAACGAAAACGGAATTGCAAGGCCTGCAGGAGACATTTATTACCCTTACTGGAGCAGCAGGGTTTTGGTGCAACTGTATGATGTTTCTGACAAAAGCACCCCCGCACTTGAAAAAGAGCTTGAATTTGATGGACGCTATCTTTCCTCAAGGCTCATTGAAAACAACGCATTCTTTGTTGTAAACAGCTATCCCTTTTATGGTGTTTTGGAAAAAGAAGGAGAAATAATTCCTTTAATGTCTGAAGACGGGGTTGAAAAAAAGGTTGCAGAGCCAACAGAAATTGGAATAATTCCCCCGACCCCGCCTTCAAGTTTTGTGACGATTGTTTCAATGAATTTGGATTCTAAAGAATACATGACTGAAACAATTGCCGCAAGCGCAGAGAACGTGTTTGCATCCAAAAACAATTTGTACCTTGCCTCCACACAGTACCTTCCCCCAAAACTGCCGATTGCGGAAAATGTTGGAAGGGTCCTTTGGGGTGACGAGGAAAAAACAGTCATAAACAAATTTGGTTTAACTGAAGAAAAAATTGGGTTTGTTGGCCAAGGGGAAGTGAAAGGGCACGTGTTAAACCAGTTCTCCATGGACGAGTTTGAAGGAAAATTCAGGATTGCAACAACCTCCGGACAGGTTTTTAGGTTTAATTCGCAGAGTTCAAACAATTTGTACGTATTGGATGAGGAAATGAAACTGATAGGACGCCTAGAAGACCTTGCGCCGGGAGAAAAAATTTACTCTGCAAGGTTTTTGGGGCCAAGGGCTTACATGGTGACGTTCAAAAAAGTCGACCCGCTATTTGTAATTGATGCAAGCGACCCTGCAAACCCAAAAGTGCTTGGAAAATTAAAAATTCCAGGGTATTCGGATTACCTGCACCCGATTGACGAAAGCCACATTATTGGAGTCGGAAAGGAAACAATTGAAGCTGCAAAAGGGGAATTTGCATGGTACCAAGGATTAAAGATGGCTATTTTTGACGTAAGCAATGTGGAAAACCCCAAAGAAATGCACAAAATTGTGGTTGGGGACCGCGGAACAGACTCTTATGCACTTCAAGACCACAAGGCTTTCTTGTACGATAAGGAAAAAGAATTGCTTGTGCTGCCGATAATGCTTGCAGAGATTCCACAAGAGCAAAAAAAGCCGCTTGGAGAAGAACAAATTTCGCCAACCTATGGAGAACCGGTTTTCCAGGGAGCATTTGTATACAGGTTAACGCTTGAAAACGGCTTTGAAGAGCGCGCAAGAATCACACACTTAAGCCAAGAAGACGAACTAAAAAGAGGCTATTATTATGGCGACGAGTACAGCGTAAAACGGGCACTATTCATTGAAGACGTTTTGTACACTCTTTCAGACAAAATGCTAAAGGCAAACTCTTTGAACACACTAGAAAATTTGAAAGAATTTGTGTTTGGGTAAAAAAACAGCGAAAAGATTCGCAACGAATTGGCAGTTGAATAAAAGGATATTATTCTTTTGCCAATTCGTTGGCTGGCAATCTGTACCTGCCCCAACTGCGATGGGGCAATAATATACCCATACTTTTGAATACAAAAAAAACTTTTATTTACCAGCCAAAGTTTATGAGAAGAATGGTAATTGCCAGTTACCAGTTGTTCAAAAAATAAATTTAGAGTGGCTTAAGTTTTTTGTGATACTTTTAGGCGGTTTAAATTCTTGGAGGCGATGCTTGTGGCCGTTTTCTTGGTTGTTTACCAGATTTATGTATTGCGTCCCATGCCATTTTTAGTCTTATGCTGTTCGGGAAGACAAATTTTGGAACAACTTTAAATTGTCTTAACCATTCTTGGCGGACAGAAATTGACGGGTCTCTTAACATGTACTTTGATATAAATCTGAGACGTGAATCTCTATTTCTTTCGAGTGCGTGACCCCATTCATGGTGTTTTTTATAAAATGCAATTCTTGTGTCTTCTGGAATAGAATCCATTTTTTTTATTTCTTCTTGGCTAAGTGAATATCGTCTTTTCCCTGTCATTGTTCCAGTTTGTTGGTCAAATCCTGCAAAAAGCAAATCACTGTTAATTTGTTTCATCATCATTTGGTGTGCAATCTTTTGGCATTCTTCTGGGGTAAGCTTTCTAAAACCATGCAGTCTATACCATCTTGTTAGTTGTTCTTCGTTCAGTGCTTTGTCTCCTGTAGGTTTTGGTTCCAAAATAAGGGGCACTTTTGCTTTTGCTGCAAGATGGCAGGCTAATGCAAGAAATCCATTTGCAAAGCCGCCTTTACGGTATTGTGGAAAAACTTTTATTTGGCGTAGTTCAAGCCAGTCTGGTCTGGCATCTACAAAGATATTAGGATTTTGAAAACCAAAACCTTTGAATCCAATATATCCGGCAAGGTGATTTGTTCCAACCTCTTTGGCTTGCAATACGGGCATTCCTTGAAAGTCGCCAAACCATGGTAGCAATTCCTGTATTAAAATTCTTTTGCCATCAATCATTGTTTCGGCGATTTTTCTAACCCTTGCAACATAACCCAAATCAGTTGCTGGAACATTTTCCATAGCAAAACAAATCTACAAAAATTATTTAACCAGATTCAGCCGCCCCATATTTGAAAATTCTGTGATTGGTAACTGGTGGCTACCGTATTAGTGGGAAATATTATCGTCCCACCTTCAGGCGGGACACGTATGCGGTGTAAACGGACGCAAACGTTTATGAGAAGAATGGTAATTGCCAGTTACCAGAACTGTGAA
>JACPKT010000116.1 GCA_016186855.1 Candidatus Iainarchaeum sp.
AGTTTTTCTATATTTTTTCCCTCTATTTTTACCCCAAAAACTTCTTTTACGTCTTTTTTTTGGAGTTCTTGCAGAAGTTTTTGTGCGGAGTTTATGGGGTCTTTTAGTGCCTGAGGGCTTTTTGAGCCAAAAATCGCAAGCCTTGCCTCGCCGCCCTTAAAAAAAGGCAATACTCCTGGGGTGTCTATTAAAAGAATGTTTTCGCTCAAGCGGAAAAACTGTTCTCCGCGCGTAAAGCCTGCAAGAATGGATGTTTTGGCGGTTTTTTTTCCCTTTAAAAAATTTATGAGGCTGCTTTTGCCGGTGTTTGGATAGCCAATCACTCCAACAATTGCCTGCCTGTTTTTTGCAAACCTGTCTAAAAAATTTTTTATTGCTCCCTTTCCGATTCTTTTTTTTACCGAAACAAGAACTGTCGGGAAATCTTTTGAAAACTCTTTTTTTATGGCGAGTGCGTTTTCTTTTGAAACCAAATCGGATTTGTTTATTACTATAAGCAGTTTTTTGTTTGCGCGCACACAGCTTTGCTCTAAATCAATGTTGCGCATTTCTTTTGCAAACCGCGCGTCCAGTACTTCAAGCACCACGTTGCATTTTTTCAAAACCTTTCTGACGCGCTTCCAGAAATTCATTCAAATCACTTCGTTTTAAAATTCAAGTTCTTAAAGCTTAACTAATTATTGCGCCGTTATTTTGCCATTCATGGTTACCCTAATGGTAACCTTTTTATACTTTGCCTTCGCAATTGTTTTATGGGTGCTCCGTTGACCAAGTTGGAATTGCAGTTGTACTCTTTGTTGTACTTGAAGTTTGGGAAAAAAGAGTTTGGGTTGGATAGCGTCCGCTGGTATTTTTCCAAGCCTATGTTAAAGAAATTGGCTTTTGGCTTGGGTGAAAAAGGGTGGGTGAAAAAAATCAGGAAGGGGATTTACGCCTGTGTTTCTCCAAACAGGGTAATTTTTGGTTTGTTTGAGCCAAAGGTTGAGTCAATTTTGGCAAAATCAAAGTTGAGTTATTGTTTTTCAAAAGCCACTGCAGCAGAAATCTGGAGCGGCGAATCTTTTGTGCAACGCTCTTGGGAGTATTCGCCTTTTTTTATAAAAGTGTTGAAAAAAGATTTGAACAAATGGGCTTCTTTTTTGAAGTCAAAGAATGCCAACTTTTTTGTCAATGCCCCATCCAATGCAGTCGGCGAATTTGTGGTCTTGGTCCCGGTTAGTTCATTGAAAATTGATTTTTTCAACGGAAAACCAGTTGAGCCATTAAATGAAACAGTTGAGTTTTGCGAGAAAAACAAGGATTCATTTGAATACGTTTTGGCTTATGTGCAGAACAAGTTTGGAAAAAAAACCACTGCCTCAAAAGAATTGTTGGTCAAATCTCGTGAAGCTTTATGACTTTTGAAGAAAGGGAAAAACAGGTTTTTGCATTGTTAAAGGAAGCAAAAGATAAGGTGGATTTTGTTGTAATAGGCGGATATGCGATTAATGCCTATGCGTTACCGCGTTTTTCAGTTGACTGCGATGTTGTCGTAAAAAACAAAAAGGATCTTGGTAAATTTCAGGTTTTTTTGGAAAAAAATAGCTTTAAAATGCGCTCAAAGGGCCCCACTGAAGATTATTCAGGCACTTATTTGTCAATGGTGTCGAAAAATCCTCCAAAACTGTCTTTTGACATTTTGGCCGGTTCAGTGGAGGACCGCTTAACCAAAACAATTTTTTTTGCGGAAGAAATTTTTCTGCATTCTTCCAAAAGAACCATTTTTGGGAAAGGCTCTCCGATAAAAATGGAAACAAGAGTTGTTGACGCTGAATTTCTTTTTTTGATGAAGGCAATTACTGCCAGAACCACTGACATCAGGGATGTTTTCATGCTTTCTTTGGCAAAGCTTGACAAAAAAAAGCTTGTGCAAATTTCCAAAAAATTTCCCGTGCCATCTCAAAGCATTAAAAAAATCTCGTCAACAATCCAGTCAGAAGAATTCAAGAATTCTCTTCAAGGCGTTTTTGGAAAAATACAGCAAGAACAGTTTGCCAGAACACTAAAAGCCGCGCTATCATTGATAAAAAAACTGAAAACAAAATGAGTGCGGCTTCACACCGAGTTTTTGAGCACTTCAAAACCTATTTTGAATACATAAAACCCGCCTATGGAAAGCACGGCAATTATTCCAAGCACTCCAAGCGGGTTTGATGTTTGGAAAATGTTGCTTGAAAAAAGCGAGCCGCTGAAGGAAAAAAGCCAGTTCATTAAAGTGAATGCAAAAAAAATCGCAAGGAATGCTATTGAAAAATAAATTGCTGTTTTTGCTTTCACAAGAGTTTCAGCTCTTTTGTGTGCTCGTCAATTTCGTTTTCCGGAGCAGGTCCGACTCCAATGCATGTAGGTTCGCCTGGGGCAATCTGTGTTCTTCCGGCGTCCTTTATGAGGACGGTTGGGAATTTTTTTTTCAGTCTTTCAAACCACTCGAGCAATTCTTTTTTGGAATCCACTTTGAGCACGATTTTTTCCATCCCGTTTTTTTTCCATTCATTTATCCATTCGGCGTGTTTTTGCTGCACTTTTTCAAAGGCCAGAACAGAAGCATGCGCGCACTGCGCTGAAATCTTGCCTTTTCCCATTTCAAGGTCTGTTCTTACAATCAGCACCTGTTTGAATTCCATATGCAACAATTACTCAAAACCAATATTTAACGGTTGCTTTTCCTTTGGCTTAGAGTTAGTTCCAGTTTATTCAAAAAAAAATAAAGTGTATAATAATGATCGATTGCACCGTGATGTATGTTGCCCATTTCTCGTGCGCCCGTCTGTTCTTTTGAATTGTATCTTTTTGCGCGTTCTTTATCTAAATTTTCTAAAATTTTTTTCCTGCGGACTTGAGCTTTAGTCACAAGTCTTTTGAGTATTTCAATCGCCTGAGCGTCTGTTAACTGGCGGTTTTTTGCTTTAACTTTTTTAATTAGCTTGTTCATTTCTTCAGTAAGCCATTTTTTGTATTGTGCAAAATTATGGCTGCTTATAGTCGTAACTTGTATCCTTTCCCACCTTAAGAAAAAAGGGTAAAGCATTTCAAGGCCCTGTGTGAAAAAAGATGCAAAAACTCTTCTTTCAAAATCAAACTTCTGCCTTTTTCTTGTTTTTTGTGCATTTTTGGATCTTGCAAGCGCCCTCTCCCAGGCCCGTGGCTCAAGTGCTTGGAATTTTCTGCTTTTCATTTAAAATTAATGGGTTTTTGCCTTAATTTATTTTTCGCAGCGGAAACCTGCTCTAAAATAGTTTTAAATTAACCTCAAATATTTTGTTAGTTATGAGTTATTCAAAGGTTATTGAGGAAGCAGTCTCTTTTATTCATTCTGGTGAAGAGCAGAAAAAGTTTGTTTCAACAAGGCTTTTGCCGCTAAAAAACGGCTCGATTGGTTTTTTGTCAGACGAAATTTTGGAGCAAAAAATCGTTTTTTCCCCAAAGCCGGCTGAACTTGACTGCAAAATTGTGGGCGTTGACTCTGGCTTTGTAGACAAAAAGCTTTCATCCGTTGACATTGTTTTGGTGCGCGCTGTGGGAGTGTGCTTTGAGTTTGAAAAATCCAAAATAAATTCGGTGCAGTATGTGCCGTCAATTTACAATTTTCCAATCCCGCACATTTCCCGTAATTCGCTTGAGCTTGACGAGTCAAACTGTTCTCGAAGCCTTACAAGGCTCAAAGAGGAAATTTCTGTTGCAAAAAAATGCATTGAAAAATTTTCCCCGGCTTATTGTTTTTTGGACGGAAGCCTTGTCCCACAGTATGCTGACAAGCCGCGTTCTGATTCCGCTGTAAACGAAATGTATCATTCTATCATAAGGGAGTTCGAGTCATTGTATGCACTGGCAGAGGAAAAAAATTCCTGCCTTGTGGGCTGCGTTGAAGACTCGCGCGGGCGAAGGTTTTGCGACCTGCTTGCACAAGAAATTTTGCCGCAAAGCAGGCTTGTTGACCCGTCGCTTGTGGGGAATGTTTTTGACTCTTCTCTTTTGGGCTATTTTTTGGAAAAAGGCGAGCGCACTATGGCGTTCCGCTACACAAAGGACATATCCCGGCACGCCATTTTGAAGGATTTTGACAAAAAATGGGGCGAAAATATTTATTCTTTTTACCTTAAGCCATCAGAGCTTGACGCGCCGCTGCGCGCGGAATTTTTGTGCGAAAACGGCGAAGTTTCAAAAAAAGCTGATAAAATCGCGTCAGTTGTTTTTGCTTTGAGTGGCGTGCACAGAGAGTACGCTTACCCAAACATTTTGATTGAAGCCGATCTTCGCGCGCGCCTCACGCCGCAGGAAATTGAAATAGTTTTTGGCAAAATTTTTGACAAGCTCTCGCGGCACGTGAAGCTGAAAATGCGCCGTGACAGGAGGCCGTTTTGATAGCGGTTAAAAAGAACTTTTAGGGAAAAATTTTAGGGAAGTGTAACAATGAACATTTTTGATGTGGATGGTCATTTTAGTTTTGGCTCAAAGCC
>JACPKT010000122.1 GCA_016186855.1 Candidatus Iainarchaeum sp.
ATATGGCGTGTAAACGGGGCCAGCCGTTTTTAGTTTTTCTTTCTCCTTCCAGTCCTCTTTGAAGCAATTGCACCAACCTTTCTTCCCGCCGGTGCATGCCTTGAAGTTGACTTTGATTTTCCCGGGTGGTGCTGTGCCCCACCAAACGGGTGTGAAACAGGATTCATTGCAACACCCCTCGTTATTGGATAAGCCTTTCCTTTCGCAGAAAACAAGTGAAACCTCGTGCCTGCCTTCACCATGGGCTTTTCAACCCTTCCGCCGCCAGCAGCCACGCCAATTGTTGCCCTGCAATTTTGGTGCAGCAAAGCAGTTTTTCCGGAAGGAAGCTTTACATAAACAAATTTTTTGTCCCTTGCAACAATCAAAGAATATGCACCGCTTGAGCGCACCATGCTGCCCCCGTCCCCTGGAATTTTTTCAATGTTAAACACTGGGCATCCCTCCACGCAGCTTCCAAGCATGAGCACGTTTCCTATTTCAAGTGAAGCCGTTTTTCCAGCCTCTACCCGCTGACCCACAAACTGTCCTTCAGCGGCAATTGTATAATGCACTGAACCGTCAGAAAGCATTAGTTTTGCAAGGACCGAAAAAGACACGGGGTTATGAACCAGCTCGACAATCTCTCCAAACAGTTTTCCATCCAGCTGGTTTTTGTCAAGTTCAAAATATTTTGCCTCAAACACGCCCCTTTTAGGAGCCATAAAAATTGAACCCTTTCCCTTCCTTTGAACCAAAATTCTTTTACCCATTCAGAGCACCCCAAGCTTTGTTGCAATCTCGTCAGCCCTAAACTGCTTGTTTATTTTAACAAAAGCCCTTTTTCTTCCCTTCAAATCCAGCAAAATGTTCACTCCATCAACCTTTATTTTGTACAAGTTCTCCACGGCCTGCCGCACACTGGCTTTTGTGGCATTTCTGTCCACAACAAATACCAGCTTGTTTTCAGCCTCAATCATTCCGATTGATTTCTCTGTAATTAGCGGGTGCAAAACCACGGCCAAACTCTTTAACGCACCTGCCTTGTCTTGCGGAAGCTCTGCTGAAAATTCTTTAACCTTCAATTCAAGGGCTTTTTTGGCTTTTTTCTTTTTCACAACTTTTTCCAAGGCCCCTGTTTTTGCAGTTTTTTTGCCAAATCCTGTTTTAGGTTTTGGCGGCTTCTTGTTTTGCTGTTTTTTTTTCATGCCCTGCTCCCAAGGAATTTTATTGCTTCCTCGCTCCAGACCGTAAGTCTTCCAGCAACAGCACCTGGTGCAAGGTGTTTTGCATTGAGGTTCCTTATTTCTGCCACATCAACTCCTGCAATATTTCTTGCAGCAGGAAAAATTTTTTTCGAATCCGATACCACAATTAAAACGCTTTTTGGGGTCTTGTACCTGCTTGCCCGCTTTTTCCCTTTCCCTGCCCTGATTTTTCTGTTCCTTTTCGCGCGCAAAACATCGTCCAGCAATGAAATGTTTTTTAACACTTCCACGACTTTTTTTGTCTTTTCAAGCTCTTCAAATTTTTTCTCAACAATTATCGGTAACTTCAATTCCTCTGAAATTCTGTGCCCCCGCGTTCGCACCAATTCACTAATCGCAGTTGCCGCTATCGCACTATTCAGCGCTTTCCGTTTTTCCTTTTTGTTGATTTTTTCTTTCCAAATTTTTTCCGTTTTTGGGGGATGGGCTTTTGGGCCTCCAACCGCGTGCGGCACAAGGGCAACTCTTCCTGAAACCAAAAACCTCCTGTTTTTAAGCCTTGGAAGCCGCGCCTTCTCAATGTTAATTGACCTGTACATCTGTGGCTTTCCCCTGCTTCCGATATAAACTGCAGTATAGTTTCTTCCCGCGCTCTTTGAAGGACCTTTTGGCTGCATTGCCGCACTCTCAATTGAAAGCACTGCACGCTTTATCAACTTTTCATCCACTGGCGTCTGGAACACTTCAGGCAAATCTATTTCCTTTACTTTTTTCCCATCAATTCCCAAAATTTCTGCTTTCACGACAATCACTTTTTACCCTTTCCACTCACTGCCTCTTTTATTTCGTCTTCAACGCTTTTCTCTTCTTTTTTTTCCTCTTTCTTTAAAATCATTTTCTGGGCCCGAACCTCTTCCCCTTTTCCCTCTTTTGTTTTTTTCTGCCCGAGAATTGCAAGCTCTGAAAGGTTAAAGCCCCCGCGCGGGCTTGCCCTCCTGATGGGCATTCTTAATGCAACCCCTCTTTTTGCTGGTCCAGGAACGCTTCCGGCCAGAAGCAAAAACTGGTTTTTTACAACTCCGTATCCCAAAAAACCCCCCGGAACGTTAATGAATTCCGGTTCGCTTGAAATTTTCAAAAGGCTTTTGTTCAGTTCTGTCCTGCTCTGAAAACCAAGCTGCCCTGGCCTTGCAACAGTCCTCATAACAGTTGAAGGATTCCAAGGACTAATGCTTCCAACAATCCTCCTTTTTTTTGCCTTTCTCCTGTGAATCTTTACACCAAACCTTTTAACGACTCCCTCAAAACCTTTTCCTTTATCAACCGCCTTCACATCCACAAATTGTTTTTCCTCAAACACCTCGTCGACTGCAATTTCTTTCCCCAATTTC
>JACPKT010000108.1 GCA_016186855.1 Candidatus Iainarchaeum sp.
AAGAAGACGTGCTGAAATTTTAGTTGGTTTTTTCTGCTGAAATTTTTCTCAAGCGCTCTGTGATTTGTATTCCTGTCTGGGTGCGCGCAAGACCGCCCTTTGATGTCTCGCGAAGCTCGGATGGGAGGCGCTGGCCTATTCTATACATTGCCACAACGACTTCTTCGAATGGAATTGCACTCTCAACGCCTGCAAGCGCCATCTGTGAGGCAGTGAAAGCGTTTGCAACGCCTATTGCATTCCTTTTAATGCAAGGAACCTCAACCAAGCCCGCAACAGGGTCACAGGCAAGCCCAAGCGTGCTTTTGAGGGAAATGGAGCTTGCATTTATTGCCTGCTTTGGCGAGCCGCCCAAAAATTCAGTTATTGTTGCCGCAGCCATGCTTGCGGAGGCGCCGATTTCTGCCGCACAGCCCGCAACTGCAGCTGCAAAGGTTGCCTTGTGCGCAATGAAAAGCCCGACACCTGACGCGGTCAAAAAACCGTTCACTAATTTTTGCTCATCAGAGTCCACTTCCTCGTTTAGCGCAAACAGAACTCCCGGCATTATTCCACAACTACCGGCAGTCGGCGCCGCAACAATCACGCCCATTGCTGCATTCACTTCTGCAACCGCGAGAGAATATGCAATCGCCTTGTCGAGCACTGGGCCAAGAATTTTTCTGCTTTTAGGAAAATTGAAAAACTTGTGCGCGTTTCCGGAAACCATTCCGCTTTTCGTTACCACCGGCTGCAAAACTCCTTGCCTTGCAGCATCCCTCATTACATTCAACCGGTTTTTTATTTCTGCCACAATTTCTTTCTCGCTCTTTTTGTGGTTTTCAACTTCATATTCAAGCGTTAATTCATAAATTGGCCTATTTTGTGCAACTGCCTGTGTTAAAATTTCAGTCAATCTTTCACTTCTGCAATCTTTATCTCTGAAAACCTGATTATCCCGCCCCCAAGGCTCTCCCCAAAGCCAGCTACTATTTCGCCGGAATACTTTTCAATTATTATCAGCGCGGAATTGGGGTGCTTTGAAGGGTCATGGTCTTTTTCAATTTCTATTGTCATTCCATTGGTCCATGCCCGATCATGGGAAAACTTTATTTCGTGCGAAAAAGTGTCAAGCCCAAGCAAGCCCGCAACAATTGCCAGATTGGTTCCATGGCCTTCGCCTGTGTCAGCAAAAGAATTGTACAAAACAATCTGCGCTTTCCTTATTCCCTCACCTGCAAGCGCTTTTACCTTTGAGCCAATCTTTACCGCGCCAGCCGTGTGCGAACTGCTTGGCCCAACCATTACCGGCCCCATTATGTCAAAAATGCTGTACTTTGAAGAATCTGCCATTAAAAATAAAATAAAAAAAACTAAATTTAAAGGAATGCAGAATAAAAGTAGAAACTGGTTGTGTAAGCCAATGCTTAAATAATTTACTTATTTAAAATATTTAAGGTGATTATGTGGGAAACATGACCCTTTCAATTCCTGACCGTGAACACAAAATAATGAAAAAGCACAAAGAAATTAAGTGGACAGAAATTGCAAGAAGCGCAATAATTAGAAAAATCAAGGAAGTGGAATCAAACAAAGAGCCATTAAGGCAGTATTCTTTAAAGAGGCTTGCAGAGGAAGGCGATGATGCAGAAGACTTATTTGAGTTTTGAGCAAGGCGACATTGTTGTTGCAGACCTTGCTTTTTCCACCCAATTTGAAATCAAGAGAAGGCCAGTGCTAGTTATAAGCAACAGCGAATTCAACAAAACCTCGCAAGACGTCATCGTCCTAAAAATTACTTCTGTCCAAAAAAATGATGAGTTCAGTGTTTTGCTGACAAACAGCGACCTTTATGCCGGCAAGCTCAAAAAAAACAGCCGCATTTCAGCAGTTTTTTTTGCAACAATTCAAAAAACTCTCTTAAACCCGCCGATTGCAAAAATTAATGAAAAAAAACTCGTGGAAGTAAAGAAAAAAATCAAAAATTTGTTTGGTGTTTAGAGAATTTTTGTTTGAGTGCTGACAAGGCTGATTTTTTTAAACGCTTCTTCAACTGTCTTGTGGTTCACAAAGCGCCGATGGCTTCGAAAGCCGCCGCCAAAGCTTTTTGGAATGTGCAGCAGTTCGTGGATAATGGTTTTTACCTGCTCTTCTTCTGGCTGTTTATCAAAGCGCTCTGAAAGCAACTCGATGGTATAAAAGGGGGCCTGGCGCATTCCTGCCTGCATCACTTTCCCGATTGTGTGAATGCGCGCAATTGTGCGCCGCGACTTTGAGCCAGAACTTTTAATCACTGAAACGCGGTCAAGGTCAACATGGGATAGAGAGAGCTTTTGAGCAATCTCTTTTGCGCGCAAAGTCCAAAAATCTGAAAAAAAGTATTTCATAAATTTTTCCACTTAATCGAGCACCCTATTGCGGACGCTTCTTGCACGGAAACTTTTTTTTCTTCAATGGCTGCAGCTATGGCGTTTTCAAGGTCTTTTGAAGTGACTGCTTTTTCGTTCTGCCAGTTGTCGTCCACGCGCCCGCGATACACCAGTTTGCGATTCTTGTCAAACACAAAACAGTCTGGCGTTACCTGCGCACCAAACACGCGCGCAACTTCTTGGCTTTCATCTCGAAGGTATGGAAAATTGAATCTTTTCTCTTTTGCCCGCTCAACCATTTTTGGAAAACTGTCGTCAGGATAATTCACTGCGTCGTTTGAATTGATTGCAACCACCTGCGCTCCGCTGGCGGAGAATTTTTTCTGGATTGCCTTTATCCTTTCCTGATACGCCTGCGCGTAAGGGCAGTGATTGCAGGTAAAAATTATTGCAAGAACATTTTTTCCTTCAAAACTTTTTGGCGAATAGTTTCTGCCGTCCACTGAAGGCAGGTCAAAAAATGGCAGGTTAGAACCAATTGCAATGCCTTTTCCTTTTTCTGCCAACACAAAACCACCAACATATTAACAAAAAGAAACCTTTTAATATTTGCAGTGGAAACCTACCTAAAAAAACTTTAAAAAACAAAAAAGCTGAATTTACTTCATGCAGCAAAAAACACTGGAATTCAATCCACTGGACGATTTCGTTTACTGCCCTTCGTGCGGCTTTAAGCTCTTTGAATTGCACGCAAAAACAGTGTGCAACCGGTGCGGCTACAAAAAAGGCTGCTGTGATTTGATGTAAAGAGAATCGAAAGAATTTAGCGGATTGATTTGGCTTAATTTGACGTTTAATTGGCCTATAACAGTTTTATCTCGCACTTTGGCGGCTCAACCAGTTTCATTGAACCATCGTAAGTGAAAGTTAGGCCAAGAACCCCGATTTTTTCACCGGTGGTGCTTTCAATGATGCTTATTTCCCCGCTTTTGGTTTTTTCACCAGCTTGCACAAAAACCTCTTTGCCCCATAAAATGCTGTTTGGAAAAACGCCCCTGTTTTTTCCCTTGTAATCCAAATGAAGGCCAAATTCGGCAAAAACTTCAATGATTCTGCGCTCAGTGGAGGGAAAAAAATAAACGTACTCGAGGCTGCCCACCCCTGCTTCTTCAAACGCTCTTGAAAATGCCTTGTTTAATCTGCTTGAAATTATCACAAAGTCCGGTTTCACCACAAATCACTTTCATTTTTTCCTACAAATCTATTTTTGTTGTATAAAAATCATTTTAACCACCAAACGATACCGAGCTACCAAACAAATAGCCAAGAATTGAGAAAATGATAAAAAAAGCTCCAGTGAGTAACATGCCATTAATCAGCGGATCGCTTAAGATTTGAACAAGTACTCCTGCATTATTAGATAGTATTCCAATAACCAATCCAAAACCACCCCAAATTCCAGCACTCACTATTTTCTGCCTAGTTGGAGTAATATAAGTATACAAACTGGTTATGATTTCACCTTTACATATATTCTGCAAACATTGCTTTTATTTCTTCGCTGGCCATTTTAGGGCTCCAAGGAGGGTTAAAGGTCAAGTCAATTTTTACGTCCTTTACCCCTGCAACTTCAAGCACGTTTTTTTTCACATTTGACAAAATCAGCGGCCCAGCAGGGCACATTGGAGAAGTGAAAGTCATTTTCACAAAAGCGTTCCCGTTTTCTTCCCTTATTTCGTAAACCAGCCCAAGGTCCACAATTGACAGGTTTAACTCCGGGTCAACAACCGCTTTAATGGATTCTTTTATTTTTTCCTCAAGCATAAAGGCTCTAAAAAAATTTCCTGCAAAAACAAGTTAAAACTTAGCTAAAAACCCCATTCTACAATAAAAAAACACATTTAAATATTCTACAATAATTTTGGCCAAAATCACAACACATTTAAATATAACTCAACATATAATTTTATTATATTAAATGTTTTATTTGTGATTGTTTATGGAAGTGCTGGTAAAAACCAGAAAAGTCGGCGGGTCAATAATGGCCCTTTTGCCAAAAAACGCGGTGGAAGAATTAGACATTCGCGGAAATGAATTGATAAAATTGGAGGTAAAAAAGCTGAAAAAAGATTTTTTCGGAAAACTTAAAGGAATTGGCCGTTTTTCAGCTGAAGACGAGCTGAGCACACATGACTGAATACATCATTGACGCTTATGCATGGATTGAATATTTAGAGGGTTCAACAAAAGGAGAAAAGGTAAAAAAAATTATTGAAACAAGCAACTGCTTCACTTCTGCTGTTACGCTTGCAGAAGTGGTAAGCAAGGCAAAGCGAACAAACAAAGACCCTCAAGTGGCATTTGATGCAGTCGCATTAAACTCGCATATTTTAAGAGTGGATGAAGAAATTGCCAAAAAAACCGGGTTGATTCATGCGGAACAAAAATTAAGGAAACCTTCGTTTGGCTTGGCAGATGCATTCATTTTGGCTCAAAGAGATAAAAAACAAAGAGTTCTTACAGGCGACCCACACTTTAAAGAGATTGAAAACGTTGAATTCATGAAATAAAAGCTAAATAAGTGCTCATCGTTTTTCGAAAGCGTTTAAAATAAATTCTTAGAAATTATTCTAAGTGAATTGAAGATGCCAAAATACCGCATAGAATACAAAAGGAACGAGTGCATTGGCGCCGGGCCGTGCGCTGCAGTTGACCCAACACACTTTGACATTGACCCAAGCGATGGAAAAGCCAACCTGAAGGGCGGAAAACAAGAAGGTGAAGTATGGGTGCTTGAAATTGACGCTTCAACAAAAGACCTTGCCCTGCAGGCAGCTGACGTCTGCCCCGTGGCAATCATTTCAATCAAGGAAATAAAAGACTGATACTTTTTCCATGAACACCCTCAAATTCGAGCTAACCGACAGGCATAATTCACTCCAAAAATACAATTTTTTTTTGAAAAACATCGGAGTAGAAGAAAAGCTGGAAGAAATGATTGCAGGAATCGTTAAAGAAAATGGCCACGCAAAAATTTTAGACATTGGGTGCGGTCCGGGTCGAGACGCAAAATATTTTTCGGAACAAGGACTAGATGTTACTGGCATTGATTTAACATCAAATTTCGTCAAAATGGCATCAAAGAACGTGCCAAATGCGACGTTCAAGCACATGGATATGAGAAGCCTTGATTTCCCCGAAGACACATTTGACGGCATTTGGGGCTG
>JACPKT010000109.1 GCA_016186855.1 Candidatus Iainarchaeum sp.
CTGCAAATCGATTCCACCGATTTTTACAATGCGCCACTCCTGCAAATCTGGAGGCATTATTTCTTTCAAGCGAAACAACAAGGGGTTTTTGAGTGCCTCCCCGCGCGGCAGAAAATAAACCGTAACTTCGTGGTTTTTTAAGAGCTCTTGGTTCACTTTTTCCCCAATTGTTTTAATGGATTCCAAGTCAAAGCTTTGCGGCACGTCAAAATCCATTCGTGACTCCGGCCAGCCAATCTGGTTGCCTGTAATCAGCTTGCCTGTCTGCGCAAAAATAACTGCTGCAAGGACGTGCGCGCAAGTGTGCATCCGCATCAGTTTGTACCTTTTGTCCCAGTCAATTTTTCCAACTATTTTCTCTCCCATTTCAAGCCCGTTGGTTTCGTTTAACTTGTGAAACACGTTTTCCCCGTCTTTTTTTGCCCCAATCACTTCAAACTCTTTTCCGCCTGCAAAAATTTTTCCGCAATCGCTTGGCTGGCCGCCACCAGCAGGGTAAAAAGCAGTGTGGTCAAATGCCACAAAATTTTCACTTTTTTGTGTTATTTTTGCACTGAATTCTTTCATGTACGAGTCGGTCAAGTACAATAACTGTGTCAAAATCGCTCACTTTAAGAAAAATTGTGAAAAAATGGTTTTAAAATTGGATTTGGAATAAAGTTTTATGGAAAAAAAAATGGCAAGGATTCTTTTCACTGTGTGCGGCGTTGGAATGGGGCACGCGGGCAGGTCACTGACAATAATAAAACACCTGAAAAAAAAGCACAAAGTCATGGTTTTAAGCTATGCGGATGGCGAAAAGTTCCTGAAAAGCTCTTTTATTCCAGTTGGAAAACTTGAGGGCCTTGAGTTTTTTTTTGAAAAAGAAAAATTCAGGCTGGGCAAGACAATCATCAAAAACCTTCCAAAGCTTCCGAACGCTTTTTTCAAAAACCTCGTGACTTTGACCAAAATTATTGAAAAGTTCCGGCCACAGGTAATAATTTCAGACTATGATGTAAATGGGATTTTTGCCGCAAAATTGTTTGGAATTCCTTCAATCACGATTTCAAACGTTCACATAATGCAGTTTTTTTCCCACGAATTCAACTTGCGTGAAAAACTAAACTTTTACCTTTTTGACAAGAACGGCATGAACTTGTTTAATCCAACAGATTATTTGCTCATAACTTATCTTTTAAAGCCGCAAAAAAAATTCGAAAACATTGAATTTTTTCACCCAATTGTAAGGGAGGTTTTTCTCAAAATCAAGCCAAAACGTGGTGACTATTTTTTGGTTTACAGCACTCCACCCCAGCTCAAGGCAATTTTGCACATTCTCAAAAAAATCCCGAATGAAAAATTTGTTGTCCGCGGAACAGCCGGCAAGCAGCAAAAAAACATAATGTTTAAGCCAAAAATTTCTGCAAAAGAGTTTGTAAAAGAACTGAAAAACTGCAAAGGAATAATTTGCCACGGGGGAAACACAACCATTTCAGAGGCCGTGGTCTTAAAAAAACCCGTTTACGTGTTCAGTGACTTGACTTTTTTTGAGCGTTTTTTTAACGGAAAAATGATTCAAAAACTTGGTTTTGGCATGGTTGAGGAAAAACCGTCGCTTGAAGGGCTGAAAAAATTTGTGCAAAACAACCAAAAATACAGAAAACACCTAAAAGAAAAAAACATTAAACCTGCAAACAAGGAATTTTTGCGGGCAATTGATACACACATGGTAGAATTGTGCGCCAGACCGCAAAAAGACCTTCCAAGGCGCATTGATGAAGTGAAAAAACTGCTAATGTTGGGCCAGAAAAAAATTTTCAAAAAAATGTCAGAAGAAATCGGACTAAAAAAAATCCTTAAAGACGGATTCAAAAAAATTTTCACAACGAACTGACAATAGAGTAAGGCCCAGAAAAAAAGGCGACCCCGTCATTAAAATTCACTCTCACTGGAGGAAAGAAAAAAACCAAGCTGTTCTTTTCATGCGTTTTGAGGTTTTCAAACAGGCCAAAAATTTTTGGGGCAAACTGCACTTTCACAGTAACGGACTTTTTTTTAAACCGCAACCCGATTTCTTGCCCAATTTTTTTTGCAACACCCTCATCATTTGTTTCTATGGCAAATTCTTTCAACCTGTTTTTTTGAACAATTTTTACCATGAGCCCTCCTGCGATTTCAATGCCTGTTTTTCTCACATCAGAAAAGTCAAGCTGGCAGAGAGTTTTTATCTGGTTTTTTAAAACAGAATCCATGTACTCCAAGTGGCTGACCAGCTGCTCGTGCCTTTTCCTTAACCTTTTTAGGTCACCAATGGAAAAATCAACAGCACCTTTTGCAGCCATGAGAAGGCGCGCATCGTGCTTTGAACGCTCTATCAAGGTTGAAAGACTTGAAACAATCTGGTCAAGGTCCAAATGAGGATTTTTTGAATTCACTAGTTCGTTTAATTTCAGCACAAGCTTGTTCTTCATTTCAGCACGAGCCAAAACCACTGCCTTGTCAGTTGCAAAAAAACTGTTCCCCTGCCGCTTTAGCAGCCCCACAACATCGAGATCTTTCAACGCTCTGGACATGGCCGCACGCGCAGAATTCACATTCGAATAATTTGCAGCGCACTTGTTCAAAAGAGAGTTATAATCAATCCCTGGCGATTGCATTATCATTAACAAAACAGAGTTTTTCGTGGTCATTGTTAATATTTTTACCACAAAAGCTTTTTATATTTCTTTTAATTAATTAATACATCTTCAAGTGATTAAATGCCCGAAACAATTACAACTATAATATATCTACTTTTAGTTGCGGCCGTTATTGTAGGAGGCACTACAATTGCAGGAGAGTTTTTTAAAGAACAGACAAAAATTTTCCCAGCCATTTCACAAAGCGGAAAAACAATAACCGGCCTTGCTTTTACCATTGGCTCGAATTTTTTCACAGACGATTACGGCGACGCTACGGGAATTTCTGTGCAAAACAACGTGACTGTTTCTGGTGGAACGGTTTCACCTGCTGGCGCTACTGGTGGCGGCGAAATTGACCCGAATAGTTCAGGGCTTTTGGCCTTATGGCATTTGAATGGTGACACCATTGATTCAAAAGGAACCAATAACGGAACACTTTGTCAGGGTTTTCCATGCATTGCAGGCAGTGGACCAAATTGCAGCGTTGTTGGAAAATTTAACCAAGCATGCAGTTTTGACAATACGGATGACTACATATTGTTTGGCGATCCAAGTTATTTGGAGGGAAAAAGCGCTTTTTCTGTTGCTGCTTGGGTGAAAACAAATAGTTCAGATGCATTAACAACTGATGTTATCATTAATGCGGTTGGCGGTGGAAATGACTTATTTTCCCTTGAAAGAGCCACTAATGAAAGCATCAATTTTATTGTTTATGAAGACATAACCAATTTGAAAAAACAAGCTACTTTTTTTCCTGGAATACGGGACACTGCTTGGCACCATATTGTTGGCGTTTTTAATGGAGTTGAAGTAGCTGTATATATTGATGGAGTAAAAGGAACAACAACTGCACCGTATTCCGGCTTAACCCAGCAAGCCCAGACAAACCCTTTGAGAATCGGTTACACCGGTACTCCTACATGGGATGGAATTATTGACGAAGTCGCTATCTGGAGCAGAGCTTTGTCCGATTCTGAAATTGCGTCACTGGCTACTGCGCAAAGCATTTCTGCAAGCTTTGAATCAATTGCAATCACTCCGCCAAGCCAGATTTACAGCCTGACGCCTTCTTGGACCGAAAGTGGAAGCGGGGTAAGCCTTGAAGTGAGTTTTAATAACGGTGCAAGCTGGTGTGCTGTCGGAAAAAACCAGCCGCTAAACAACCCGAACTGTCCCTTTCCAGCTTCGAGTTTTAAGTATAGGGCGAATTTTTCCAGCCAAACAAGC
>JACPKT010000130.1 GCA_016186855.1 Candidatus Iainarchaeum sp.
CAGGCTCCGCTGAACCCACTGGCTGTTGCGCTTGAAGGGAACAAAATCCAGCTTTCTTGGGAGCCTGCCCGCGACGACCATTCTGGGATAGGGGGGTATAAAATTTATCGGGCTTTTTTGCGAGAGTTTGAAATTGATGCAGATTATGTTACGGTGATTGCTGAAAAAATTGAGGGGGCCAGTTATGTTGATGAAGACCTTGGAGAGGGAAAGACTTATCATTATCGGGTTCAGTCAGTTGATGCTGTCGGTAACTTTGGCGGCGTTAGCAGGAGTTTTTTTGCAAGGGTTGGCACAAAGTGTGATTTTGACCCGGCAATTGAAACGACTCTTGTTGACGGGAATTTGTCAATTTCAATTGATTCAAGTCCTTATCTGATGCGCTTTGCAACCCTTGTTTTAAGGCCTGCTGTTGGCGAGCCAATCGAGGTTTTTAGGAACAAAATCGATTTTGATTTTCTTTCAGGTTCAGTGGATGTTTCAAATTTTGTGGACCAGGAAATTTTGCTTGATTTTGATGTAAAAGACGAGAGTGATGACGTGTGTGACAAAGAGCAAGTGTTTTATCTGGATAGTGTGTTGCCTGATGGTGAGTGGGTTTTTCCAGTTGAAAACAGCGTATTGACTGAAAATGTTTTGCTAAAAGTCAAGGCTTTTGACTTTGGGGGTGCGCCTTCAGGAATTTCTGGCGTGGAATTTTTTTTGGGTGAGTCACTGCTGGGGCAGGGAATTGAAGGGGAGGGTGGTGAATTCTTTTTTGACTGGAACAGTTTGAGTGTTGAAAATGGCCGAGTCCAGTTTGTTGCAAAAATTTTTGACAAGGCGCAAAATTTTGTGGAAAAAAAGGTTTTGGCCACGGTTAAAAACACTGCTTTAATTTCTGCCCAAGTCAGTGCCCTGATTTTGGAGGCAGAGGAAGGCAAGGTGGCTGCAGAGCAGGTTGAAAAGCAGTTAAAATCAATTGGAGTTGTTTCCGCTGTTTTTGAAGAGCTATTCAATAATGCTGATTCAACGCTTGAGCGCGGGAAAAAAGCTTTTTCTGCTGGCGTGAATTTTGAGCGCGCAAAAGCAGATGCAGTGGAGTCAAAGGCGTTGTTTGACCGGGCGGTCTCGCTGCTTTCAATTGAAAAAACAGATACCGTGCATAGGGTTTTTGCAGTGGGGGGCGCTGAAAGCATGTTTAGGAAAGTCGGTCTTGCACCACACCTTGTGCAGGAGGCAAAAGAGGCTGTCAAGTCATTTGCGCCTGTAAGGAGAATGGATGTGTTTGAGGTTTCTGACGAGAATGGCTCTTTTTTCAAGGTTGTTTTTGTGCTGTCAGTGAGCGGGGCCAATTCTGGCAATATCCTGTTGCTTGAAGTTATTCCAAAAAGTCTTTCAGAGCGTGCTTCTGATTTTTCGTCTTCGTCTGATTTTAGCGTTTTGACAGAGGACCCGCTCATTAAGTTTGACCTTGATTTGAATGAATCAAGTTCTGTTAGCTATTTTTTTTCCAAAAATTTTTCCAAAAGCGAGTTGGATGAGCTGCTTGCAAAAAAGCCTCTTGAACTGTTTGAGTCGCTTCCTATTGTTTTAAGCGCTGAAACAAAAGTTGATTCAGATACTGTGAAAAGGCCTGTTGATTTGTTTGAAATTTTTGGCTCGCTCACCAAAGACATTGATTCTTTCACTCTTTTGCTAATCGTTGTCGGGATAATAGTTGTTTTGCTTGTTGTTGTGGGCATAATTTCTTTTTTTGTGGTTTTGCTTGCGTTTTTGAAAAAACAGCGCTGATTTGTGTATGGAAAAAAACCTTTTTTGGGCAGAGTCAATTGTTGACAGGATTGTAATGGTTAAAAAAAAAATTTATGTGTGCGAGGGAATGTGGACTCCAAGCGGTTTTTTCCACATTGGCAATGCACGCCCTGAAATTTTCACGCCGCATGCTGTTTACTCTTCTTTGAAAGAAAGGGGTTTTGCTGCTAGGCAGAATTTTATTGTGGATGATTTTGACGCGGTGCGCAAAATCCCGCAAGGGCTTGGGGTAAGTAAAGAAAAAGAAGGTCTTTTTTTGGGTTTTCCTTGTGCTACTGCGCCAAGTCCTGTTACTGGGTACAAGAGCTGGGCTGATTTTTTTGTTTCGGATGTCAAAGAGCACATCAATGAATTTGGGGTAAAGCTCAACATCCTTTCTGCTTTTAAAACTTACAAAGAGGGAAAATTTAATGATTTAATAAAATTTTCCTTGGAGCACTCAAAGGAAATTGTCCGCGTTTGGAATCGGGTGGCAGGGTCAAGCAAGTCGGACAATTTTATTCCTGTGCAGGTTGTGTGCGAGCAGTGCAAAAGGCTTGTTGAGGCCTTAAAGTGGGACGGCAAGTTTGTGCACTATTCGTGTGGTTATTGCAAGTTTTACGGCACTGTTTTGCCAAGGGGCGGAAAAGTAAAGCTTCACTGGCGTGTGCACTGGGTTTGCCATTGGATTGTGCACGGTGTTTCCTTTGAATCTGGTGGAAAAGACCATTTTTCAAAGGGTGGCAGTGTTGAAGTCGGCCGAGCACTGTTGAAAGAAGTTTTTGGCAGGCCGCCTATTTTCCAGCTTCCAACTGAATTCATCCAGCTCAAGGGAGAAAAAATGTCTGGCTCTGTCGGCAACGTCATAAATTTGGGGAACTGGCTTGAGATTGCATCAGCAGAGATGTTTCGCTATCTTATTTTTTCAGCTCGGCCAAATGCAGTGATTGAAATGAGCTTTAATGACAACAATTTTTTGTTGCTTGATGAGCGGTTCCAGCGCGCTGAGCGCATTTTTTTTGGAAAAGAACAGGCAGAGAATAAGAAAATTGAAAGCCAAATAAAGCACGCATTTAAACTTGCAAGTATCAAAGAACTGCCAAAAAAAATCCCTGTGCAGGTGCCTTTTTCTTTTTGTGTTTTGCTTTGCCAGATTTTTGACCCAAAAACTGAACTTGGTGCAATTGAAAAAGTTTTGCTCGAGACCGGCCATGTGGGAAAAAAACTTTCTGCAGGTGAAAAGAAAATTCTTTTGGCCCGGCTTTTGCGCGTGAAAAACTGGGTGGAAAAGTATGCTCCGCAAGAGTTTCGCATTAAATTCGTTGAATCAATTGCTGATTTGGACTTGAAAAAAGTCAGCCCAAAAGTTTTTTCTGTTCTTCTTTTCGTTAAAAGCGTGGTCGAAAAGGCAAACTCGCCGCAAGAGGTCCAGCAGGGAATTTTTGATGTTGCAAAAGAATATTCATTGGAGCCGAAAGAATTGTTTTCTTCGCTGTACTATGTTTTTTTGGGAAAAGAGCGCGGGCCAAAGCTCGGCTCGCTGGTTTTTGCAATCGGGAAAGAGAAAATAATTAAAAGGCTCGATGAAATAATTTGATGTGGATTGCGATGAAAGAGTTTTTGAAAAAACAGGCAGAAAAAATTGATAAAGAGCTGGGAAAGTTTTTTCCAAGAAAGATTTCAAGAAAATGGCTCAAAAAATATTTTGGAAAACCGGAGTTTGTTTTTGACGAATTCACTCTGAGCGGCGCTGTTTCAGTGCCGGTCTGGGATTTTTTGGACCGTGGTGGGAAGCGCTGGCGCCCTGCATTAATGCTTTTGTGCTGTGAGGCAGTTGGAGGTAAAGAAAAAAATGCCCTGCCTTTTTCAGTCATTCCAGAGCTGGTTCATTCAGGGACAATTTTGTCCGACGACGTAGAAGACAACGCGGAGTTCAGGCGCGGCAAGCCTGCGTTGCACAAGATTTATGGGTTTGATTTGGCAGTCAACCTTGGTAGCCTGCTGTATTTTTTGCCTTTTGTAAAACTTTTGAATAAACCCGGTATTTCTGAAAAACAACAGCTTGAGCTTTACAGGGTTTATGTGCTTGAAATGCTGAAACTTTCTTTTGGGCAGGGAATGGACATTTTTTGGCACCAGGGAAAAAAGGAAAGGGTTTCTGGAAAAGAGTACCTTCAGATGTGCGTTTTTAAAACCGGCACTCTTGCAAGGCTTGCAGCAGAGTTTGGCGCAATCATTGGTGGCGGGTCAAAAGGGCAGG
>JACPKT010000125.1 GCA_016186855.1 Candidatus Iainarchaeum sp.
TACCCGGGTACTATAGAGGAAATTGTGCGGCCAATCATTGAAAAATCCGGACTTAAAGCGGAAAAGGATTTTTTCCTTGTGCACTGCCCTGAAAGAATAGACCCTTCTAACCCAAAGTGGAATGTTTCAAACATCTCGCGGGTCCTTGGAGGGCTAAGCGATAAAGGGGCGTTGCTCGCAAAAAAATTTTACGAAAGCATCCTTGAATCAGAAATCACTGTGCTGCGGTCGGCAAAGGAGGCTGAAGCAGTAAAGGTTACAGAGAATTCTTTTCGTGACATCAACATAGCGTTTGTGAACGAACTTGCGCAAAGCTTTGCTGCAATCGGAATCGACATCACTGAAGTTATTAAAGGTGCCTCCACAAAACCATTCGGCTATATGCCATTTTATCCGGGTCCAGGGGTTGGTGGGCACTGCATTCCAATAGACCCTTATTACCTTATTGAAAAGGCAAAAAGCAAAGGCTATGAGCACCGTTTCCTCCGCCTTGCAAGGGACATAAATAATTCAATGCCAGGATATGTCGTATCAATGGCTGAAAAACTTTGCGAAACTCTTGCAGACAAAAAAATCGGGGTGCTGGGCCTTGCATACAAAAAAGAAGTTGATGACTTGCGTGAAAGCCCAGCATTAAAAATAATTTCTTTGCTTAAAGAAAAAAAGGCAGTTGTAAAAAGCTTTGATCCATTTGCAGCAAACCAAAGCACATGCAAATCAATTGAAGAAGCAGTTAATGGTTCGGATTGTATTATACTGGCAACTGACCATAAAGCCTTTGTTGAACAGCTTTCACCAAACTTTTTGTCACAATGTGGTGTCAGGTTAGTAGTTGATGCAAGAAACTGTCTTGACAAAAATAAAATTGCCGCTGCAGGAATAAAGTACGTTGGCATTGGCCGCTGACATGGGAACGTTTTTATGAAACTTTACAAGTATCTGCCCGTAATTGGGATAATCCTTTTGCTGGCAATAATTTATTATGTTGGCCCCCAGAAAATTCTTGAATCGCTCTTTGAAGCAAACTTTTTGCTGCTTTCACTGGCATTCATGTTTTTTTTCCCTGTTACAGCCATCCAGGCATTCAAATGGCACATGCTGCTAAAATTCCAAGGATTTAACCTTCACTTTTTTTCATCATGCAAAATTTTTTTGATAAGCTCTTTTTACGCCTGCATAACTCCTGGAAAAATAGGGTCATTTATCAGGATACCTTACATTCATAAAGAAGCCCAAAAGCCTTTGCTTGACTGTTCAATAAACGTTCTAATGGACCGTCTGACTGACATTTTTTCGCTATTCATACTTGCTTTCAGCGTGATACTTTTTCTGCCATCAATATCAGATTACTATCCGCTTCACTTTTTTGCATTGTTCATAGCAGGTGCCCTTGGTGCATTGTTTTATTTCAAAAAAAATTACCTCAAACTACTGAATTTTCTTTACATACATT
The DNA here is from genome assembly GCA_016186855.1 of Candidatus Iainarchaeum sp. GTDB lineage: Archaea > Iainarchaeota > Iainarchaeia > Iainarchaeales > GW2011-AR10 > JACPKT01. The sequence goes on from JACPKT010000125.1 coordinate 1,454, forward strand.
TACTTCCCAAAAAATTCAAAAAGAATTCAAGTGAGTCAATGCTTGGCTCACAGCTTTTACCTGTTTCAAACCGCAACTTTTTTTTTATCATAACCGCAACACTCATAGCACAGTTAATGGTCTTCTTTCAAGGTTATTTGATTGCATTAAGTTTTGGAATAAACCTGCCTTTTCTCCTGTTTACAGGCATCGTGGCATTTTCTTCTGTAGTAAGCCTGATTCCGGTAAGCATACAAGGGTTTGGAACAAGAGAATCTGTTTTGCTTTACTTTTTCTCGTTTTTTTCCGTTGAACCCTCAAAAACAGTTGTGTTCTCATTAATTTCAGTGATTGTCCTGTACACTTTTAACATAATTTTTGGCGGGTACTTGTCCTTAAAGGAAAAAATCTGAATTTAAACTAAATGAGTTTAAGCATTATTTTTCCTGATTATTAATAGCCCATTGCAATTTTTGTAATGTTTTAAAGTGTTTTTTCCAACTGTTTTTTCAAAATTTTTGGTCTCAGTTAATTCTACTTTATAATAATCTTCAACTGCCAAAATAACTCCGCGGTCATACTCGTTTCCAATGCCTATCGTACCGTCAATCCTGTTATAAACCATTTTTGAGTTGGTGTCATGGAATAGGGTGACTGCATTTTTTGAAAGTAATGGGAACCATTCGTTAATCTCTTTTTTTGTATGCTCATAAGTGTGGGTTGTATCAATGAACAGCACGTCAACGCTTGGCTTAAGGCTTTTTTCTTTACACCAATTTCTGAACTTCTTGGCAAACTCCAGGTCATCATTTTTCACAAAAAACCAATTTTCGTAATCGCATTTGCCGGAACAATCATTCACATCCACGCTGACAAGTACGGCATTGTTTTTCTTGGCTGCTTTTGCTAATGCCCTAGTGCTCTCCCCGCCCCGTGTTCCAAGTTCTACTATCATTTCTGGTTTAGCCTTAACAGTTTCAGAGAAAATTATATTTAGATGGTCAGAGATATCGCTTCCAAATAGGATACCTTTACCAAGATTTTGGGTTAAACAATAGGCATATAAAAATAATTTTCTGATTTTTACCATAAAAAATATAAATCTAAATAGATTAAAAAGGATAAAGGCCCCAAAAAGTGGAGCTTAGAAACTCAAAACTATTTTTTCATCCGTGGAGTCCAATGCTTATATTAAGTCGTGTTCTATTAGCTCTTTTTCTGCATTCTTAAAATTATCAGTTACTTTAACTGTCTTTGACCAGTTAAGTATTTCTTGAATGTTTTTTTCAATAGAGTGTTCTGGCTTAAACCCAAGCCTTAATTTGATTTTTGAAATATCCGCAATGCAGTGCCTTATGTCACCTTTTCTGAATTTATAAGTTATGTTGGTAAATACTTTGCTTCCAGTGAATTTTATTAAAAGTTCAGATAGCTCTTTTATTGATGTAGGTTTCCCTGTTCCGACATTAAAAGATTCATAATCCGCATTTTTTGACTTCATTGCCAAAATATTTGCCTGTACAATGTCATACACTGACACAAAATCGCGAGTCTGTAATCCATCTTCAAAAACCACGGGTGATTTGTTATTTTTTATCAGATTTAAAAAAATTGCCATTACGCCAGTGTAAGGGTTGTTTAATGATTGCCTCGTTCCATAAACATTAAAATAGCGCAAGGCGACTGTAGGTATTGAATAAGTTTTTCCTATATTTAGTGTCATTTCTTCCTGTGTTTTTTTTGAAATAGCATAAATGGAGTTTGAATCAAGCAGTTTTTCCTCTGTTGTTGGGATTGGTTTCAATTCTAGGTTGCAGTTTGGGCACTTGACTTCCCATTTTTTTTCCTTTAATTGTTTTATTTCACGGAGTTTTGGAAATACCCTTCCACAATTTGCGCATTCATATTCGCCTTCCCCATAAGAACTCATTGAGGATGCGATTATAAGTTTTTTTACAGAATTTTCTTTGTTAATCAGTGCTTCTAAAAGGTTTGCCGTCCCGCCAATATTGTTTTCCACATAATAGTTTAGTTTGTACATGCTCTGACCGACACCAACAACAGCTGCTTGGTGAAAAACGATTTCAGCATCCTTAAGCAATTTTAACAAAAGCTTTGTTTCGAGTACATTTCCTTTCACAAATCTGGCTTTTTTATTCAAAAAAGGTGGTTTTTTTGAATTAGGGTGGACCTGTGGGTCAAGCAAATCTAGAATTGTAACATTGTGCCCTTCAACTATTAGGCGGTCAACCAAGTGGCTTCCAATGAATCCTGCCCCGCCAGTGACCAGTATATTCTTTTCCAAAAGATCACTTTATTCTTTCTAAAAAATAGTAAGAGCTTAAAATTATAAAATGAAACTCAAAAGCAAATAGTCTGGTGGTAAATTGGATAGAATCAAAATAGCTGGTAAGGCATTAGATGTAGGTGCTGGAAGCTGTGAATGGGATGGAGACAAATGGTCGCCAGATGTCTTGTTTGAGGGAACAATTATTCGTGCCGACAAAATTAAAACAGAAAAAATAAATGTGCAAATGGACTTTGACAAAAAATGGCCTTTTAATGACAACGAATTTGACATTATAAATGCGTCCCATACATTTGAGCATTCAAAAGAACCGTTTCAATTCTTGGATGAAGCATATCGGGTTCTAAAATCAAATGGGATACTTTATGTCAGAATGCCGCATGTTTCAAACCCACTTTTGTTCGCAGCAGTAGATCATATGAGGGGCGGGGCAACAACTACGTTTAACACTACTAATAAAAATAAGTGGGAAATAAACCATTCAAATAAAGCTAGGTTTGATTTAAAAAAAATGAGTTATGGAATGAGGTTTTACACAATATTTTCCCCATTAGTAAATTTAATTGGTTTAGAAAGGTATGAATATTTTTTAGCTACTCGCTTGATGCCACTTGAAGAAATAAGATTTGTATTAATGGCAGTGAAAGATTGAGTTTTCGAGATTTTACTTGTCATAACTAGTTTAATAAAAAAGTGAATGCAGTTATGGGTAAAGGGAAAATTAAACAAAGCAGCCCAAAAGTTACTGTTGTATTATTATGCCATAACTCTGGAAAAAAATTAAAAGAAACAATTAATAATCAGGCAAAAACAGATTATCCAAATTTTGAGATTGTAATAGTGGACAACAATAGTGAGGGGGAAACAAAAGAAGTTTTGGCCGAATTAGAAGCTACGTACACAATAATTCATAATAAAAAAAATCTTGGGTATGCTGGAGGAATGAATGAAGGAATACGTTTTGGGCTAAAATTGAAATCAAAGTATATTGGCATAGTAACGGAAGATATGCAAGTCCATAAAGATTGGTTAAAAGACGGGGTTGAAATACTCGAAAGGAATGAAAAAAATGGAATGGCTGGTTTGAATGTAAATCCCAAAGCAATTGATGAATTTAATTATATGGGGGCTGGGCAATTTGGGGTTCAGGCTATTTGGGAAAAAATAATCGGGCAAAAATATCCAAAAGCATATTTTGAAACCGAGCAGCAACTAGTTGGCTCAATATTGCTTATAAAGTCAGACTTATTTTATAAAGTTGGATTATTTGATGATGGTTTTTTTTTATATTGTGAAGAA